>JBGQHD010000861.1:0-2893 GCA_041497795.1 Planctomycetia bacterium | reverse complement strand
GAAGAACACGTACCACGAGCGCAGCAGTTGGCCCGGGCGACGCAGCTCGCGAAAAAAAGCGGCGGGATGCGGGGCGTTGAGGATGGCCAGGCGGTCCACGACGTCGGGCCGATGAATGGCCAGCCACCAGGCAATGGCGCCCCCCCAGTCGTGCCCGACGATCGCGGCTTTGACTTCGCCCGCCTGCTGGACGAGGCCGACCACGTCCTGGATGAGCAGGTCGAGGCGGTAGCTCGCGATGCCGGGCGGCTTGTCCGATTCGTTGTACCCGCGCAGGTCGGGGGCCAGCACGCGGAAGCCGGCGGCGGCCAGAGCGGCAATCTGGTGCCGCCACGAGTACCAGAACTCCGGAAAGCCGTGCAGCAGCACGACCAGAGGTCCGGTCCCGGCCTCGACATAGTGCAGCCGCACGCCGCCCACGACGGCGAAGCGATGCGACCACGGTTCGCCCTGGGTTGCCGTCATGGATTCACTGCGATGGTCAGAAGCCCGGCTTCTTCAAGAAGCCGGGCTTCTCAGCGTGCTCCCTACGCCGAGAGATTGTACATTGGCAGCATTGCCATCGCCGGCCGTATTCGATCTGGCTCAGTTCGATGGAACGCGAAGCCGCAGCCGAGCGTCCAAATCGTCAAATCCCAGCCTGTGCCCGGAGACCCGATCATGCACCGCACGAGCCTGCCAGCCGTCGTCACCCTGTCTGTGGTATTCGCAGCGTGGGCTCCCCGGCCGGTCTACGCCGACCCTTGCGGCATGGTGCCGCCGATCTACGTCAACGACAATACGTCGCTGGTCCGCGTCGGCGATCAGCAGACGTACGTGTTCTACCAGGCTGGCAAGGACGGGCAGCCGGGCATTGAGACGTTCGTCATTCGGCCGGGCTTCTCGGGCAAGGTCGAGGACTTCGGCATGCTGATCTCGTTCCCCACGCCGCCGGCGCTGCGGAAGGTGTCGGAAGACATCTTCCCGCAAATCGCCAAAGCGATCGACCCGCCGGAGGTGGTTGTCGATCTGCGTTTGCGGTTCGCCCTCGGCAGATCTCTTTCCCGGAGCGGCGGAGCGTCCCTGAGGCGGGCCCGCGACGGCCTGGAGCTGGAGAAGAACGAGGTCCGCGTGCTGCGCGAAGAGGCGGTGGGCATGTACCAGGCCGTGGTGCTCGAAGCCGGCAGCTCCGCCGCGCTGAAGCGCTGGATGGACGATAACGGCTACAAGTACCCCACCGGCATGGACGGCGTCTGCGACGAGTACATCAAGCTCGGCTGGTGCTTCGTGGCCGAGAAGGCCAAGGTCGGCGGCAAGGCCAACGTCGATCCCAAGCCGCGGATGAAAGGGGTCGATACCAAGCTGCCCTCCGGCTCGGCCTTCGACGGCCACGTGCAGGCGATGGGCTTTCGTTTCCAGACCGACAAGCTCGTGCTGCCGATGCGGCTCTCGGCCTACAACGAAGGGGAGCTGCACAATGTGATCTATCTGTTGACCGACGGCCCGCGCAAGATTCGCTCGATCCCCGAAGAGTACGTCGTCCGGCAGCTCACGGGCGAAGACCTCTTTCGCAACGTCACCGAGCCGCTGCCGCTGCGGATCATCGGCGGCACCGAGGCCGATATCCAGGACTGGCAGCGGCAGGGCCTGCCGCAGCAGCGGGACCCCGCGCCGCACAACGGCTTCGCCAAAGAGCTGTTCGCCGCGGACCTGCTGGCGGTGAAGAACGGCCGGCTGTCGCACCCGTTCGAGGAGGACGAGAAGATGCTGCTGCGGATCGGCGAGCACTTTGGCCTCCGTGGCCCCGAGATCGACAAGCTCAACCTGGCGGCGCTCGATCGGGAGCGGGAGAAGGCCGTGAAGGATGCGATAGACGACTTGAAGAAGATGACCCTCACGGTGATCGACGGCGACTTCCCGCGGGAAGTCGTGGGAGCGCAAAACCTGATCTTCGGCGAGTACCGCATGCCCGGCCGGCGGAATTCAAGCGAGTTCTACGACGCGAAGGACAAGAAGCCGTCCGGCAAACGCGAAGGCATCTTGAAGCTCGGCGCGCTGGAGCCGCCGTCCAAGCAGGGCGGGGCGTTCCGTCTGGGCTTCATCACGCTGGGCCTCCTGGTCAGCGTGGCGGTGGCAACGCTTCTGGCCCGGCGTCGCCGGCAGGGCGCCTGACGCTGCCTACGGGCAGGTCGAAATAGAAGATCCGCTTGTCGTCCTTCGCACCGCCGACTTCGCCCGGCGAGACCAGCAGGTTGTCGCCCACGACGGTGACATCTTGGACTCGGCCATCCGCGCCGGTGACCAGGAATTCCGCCGGGTGCACGAAGAGGATCGGCAGCTTATTCTCCCGCGAACGGGCCTGCACGATGGGGTCGTTGCTCTTGGGGCCGAACATGCCGCCGGACGGGCAGATCAGCAGCTCGGCGCCGTTCTCGCGAAAGCGGCGGACGATCGCCGCATCGGTGCGGTCGGCGCAGATCATGACCCCCACTCGGCCGTAGGGGGTCTCGAAGACCGACGAGGCATCGCCCGGCGTGTTGCGGACGCTTTCGTGCCCTAGCTTTTGCTTGCGGTACTTGCCGAGCAGTTTGCCGTCGGGGCCGACGAGCACGGCCGTGTTGTACCGCTTGTCGCCGTCGGCTTCGAGCAGGCCGGCCACGAGATGGATCTTCAGCTCGCCGGCCAGCACGGCCAGGCGCTTGTAGTATGCGCCCGTTGGAATGGGCTCGCCGAGCTTGCGGTATTCGTCCAGCGGGATGCTCTTGTCGGCGATCGCGTAGCCATCGAGGAAGCATTCCGTGGTGCAGACGAGCTTGGCCCCGTTCTTGGCGGCCTCGCAGATCAGCGGCTCGATGCGTCGGTAGTTGGCTTCCTTGTCGGCCCGCACCCATTTGAGCACGATGCCAGCAGTCTT
>JBGQHD010000860.1:0-2897 GCA_041497795.1 Planctomycetia bacterium | reverse complement strand
TCGACCTCGAGCGCGTGGCGGTCGCCGTGCGCCGCGCCCGCAAGCGCGTGCCCCACGGATTGCAGGCGTCGCTGACGCCGCTGCGGTTCGCCGGCGGGCAGCTCGTCACCGAGAACTCCCGCGGCCGGTGGACCATTCAGCGTCTCTACGAAACGCCCGGCGGCCGGGAATACCTGTACATCCTCAACTTCTACCTGCCGCGGTTTCTCAACCAGCCGCTGGAAGAGAAGCTCGTGACCATCATCCACGAGCTGTGGCACGTCGGCCCGGCCTGCGACGGCGACCTGCGGCGTCACGAGGGCCGCTGCTACATCCACACGGGCCGCCAGTCGCAGTACGACGCCTGGGCGGCCGAGCTGTCGCGGAAATGGCTCTCGCTTGGCCCGCCGCCCGAGATGTTCGCCTTCTTGCACCACAATGCCCGCGAGCTGCTCGGCCGCTACGGCGCCGTCAGCGGCACGCGCATCCCGTCGCCGAGGCTGATCCGCACGGCGTGAATCGGTCAGGAATAACCTCCGATTCCCTGACAATGTTGTTTTGATTCGCGTCAATTCGCGTGATTCGCGGGCAACAATCTCGATTTGGTTGGCAGCTCGGCCGCGCTGGGCTCTTTGTGCTCTTCGTGGTTGCCCTCTGTGGAGCGCTGCTACCCCGCCTCAATTAGCTCCATACTGCGGAGATAGTCGTAAATCCACGGATGGGTCCACGGGTTCCAAGTCGGATAGCTGGCCGCGAGCACGGACAGACCGAGCAAGACCAGGCCCACGATCCGCCAACGGCGGCTGGCGGCCATGCGGTCGGCGGCCGGCAACATCGTCACGAGCCACAGCGGCGCGAACCAGAACATCCAGCGGAAGCCCGCCGCGACGCCGCCGTAGTTGCGGTCGTGGATCGGCCGCAGCAGGTAGAAGATTAGACACACGCCCGTAATCGCCGCCACGAACACGGCCAGCTCCCTCATGTAAGATGGATTTCCAATCCGTCCTACGGCCGCTTCCATGCCCGTCGCATCCATGCTCTGGGCGTGCCACCCTCGTCGCCGGCACATCAGCCACACGCCCGCCACGCTCAGCAGCCAGATCGGCGTGATCGAGAAGATCCCATGATGGCCGACCAGCACGTGAAAAGCGTACACCCAGGGGTTGTCTTCGCCGCGATCGACGCCGACCTTTTCCTTCGGGCGCCAGGGGCTTGGAATCAACTTCGGCCCGTTCGGCCGTTGAACGTAGTACTCATAGTCGTACCAGTTCTCCTCGCCATCGCCGCGATGTGCGTACGGCGGCGACCAGCGGCCGTGGGCAATCTTGTTGGTGCCAAAGAACGCCGCCGCGACGACTAGCGCCGCTGGCAGGAAGCCGATGAGCGTGGGCCGCGGCGCCTTCCAGAGCAGTGCCGCAGCCAGCGCCGCGAAGAATGCCAGCGCCGGCAGCTCGTTGGCGGCCGTGAACGCCGCGAAGAAACCGGCCACGGCGAAATACCGCAGCCGCCGCTCGCCGTCGCAGCAGATGCGCACGGCGGCGTACAGCGCCACGGCGGCGCAGACCGCCGCCGGCACGTGGTTGTTGAGCGTCACCGCGAAAGTCGTGAGCAGCGTGCCCAGCGTCGCCGCCGCCATTACGAACATCCGCCCCCAGTCGGTGGTGCCGAACCGCTCCACTAGCCGGGCCAGGAGCACGAACATCACCGCCAGCGGCAGCACATTGACCGTGATGAGCATGAACCGCGCGATGTCGTAGGAGTAGTCCTCCATCGTCGCGCCGGTGAGTTGGTGGATCAGCCAATACTCGCCGGCCAGCATCGTCGCCAGAAGCGGCGGCTTGCTGGAGTAGAACCGCAGCTCGCCGTGGCGATTGCGATGGCGCACGACGTCGATCGAGAACCATTGCTCGCTCCGCGGCGGAAACGGCGCAGCGGCCGTTCCGTCGGGCGGCGGACTCGCCGGATCGTCTTCGGGAGCCTCTTCGGGCGGAAAGAGGATGTCATCGATCTCGTACGTGCCGTATTCGACCAGCGAGCGGATCGTACACCACCGGCTACGATCGTTCGCGCCGAGCGCAGGGCTCATGATCCGCTCGCCGTGCTTGGCCACCTGCTTCTGCAATTCCTCGCGGTTGACCGTATCCACCGACAGAATCCGCCCCACCATGCCGCCGACCGAGACCGTGATCAGCAGCCAATAGACGGCCCAGCGCAGGCGCGCGGGATCGTGGGAATGCGAATCTTGCATCTCGGGCGGACGAGCAGTCGATGAAAGCGTGCTGACAACCACGAATCACACGAATGGCACGAATCAATATAGACAGCCACAAGGGCACGAAGGACACAAAGAGAAGAGCAAGGCGATGCCGAGTCTTCTTTGTGATCTTGGTGTTCTTTGTGGCTCTCTTCCTTACAGGTCGATGTCCGATCGTTGACTACGGCTGGCGTTTGTCCTCTGGCGGCGGCGTCTGTTCCATGATGGAGTAGCCATCTCCTTCGCGCGCCCCTTGAGAAGTAATCAGCTCGGCCAGGAAGCCGGCGGTGAGGAACTGTCCGCCGAGCAACAGGGCCCCCAGCGAGTAAAAGAACACCGCCCGCTCGTGCAGGTGGATCGGCAGGCCGAAGGTGTCTTCCCACACGCGCGAGCCGACCCATAGCCCGGCCAAGATCGTCACGCTGACGGCCCCGAACAGAAAGCAGATCAATCCCAGTGTGCCCAGCACGTGCTGTGGCCGCTGGCCATAGCCGGTGAGGAACTTGACCGTGAGCAGGTCCAGGAAGCCTTTCACCAGGCGACTGACGCCGTACTTCGAGCGGCCGAACTTGCGCGGGCGGTGGTTGATGGCGAGCTCGCCGACGCGAAAGCCGCGGGCGGCGGCCAGCACCGGCACGAAGCGGTGCCGCTCGCCGTACAGCCG
>JBGQHD010000859.1:0-2898 GCA_041497795.1 Planctomycetia bacterium | reverse complement strand
CTCGCTGGCGCTCTGATGTTTGGCTCTGCCAAACTCGCGCAGGCGATAGCCCTCTCCGCGGGTTGGCGTGACACGCCTGTCTCGATGTTGGTGATCGGGAGTGTCTTTTGCCTCGGCGGGCTGATGGTCTTGATTCGGGGTCTGCGGCGAGACGAGGGGCATCTCAAGATGTTGAGCGGCTCAGTGCTGGTCGTCGCGGCCGCAGTCGTCTTCGGGTCGGGCAAGATAGCGATGTCGGTAGCCGCATCGACCGGCACTCGCGAGGTGCCCATCCAGCTGCTCGTCATCGGCTCGAGCTTGTCTCTGGGCGGATCGGCGCTTCTCATCTGGGGCTTGGTTCGCGACCAAGATCGCCGCCGAGCGCCGTGGACGATACCTGGACAAAGCCAACCGCCGGACGATCGGAAGTCCGGGCTCCAGGCAGGTGCCCAACAGAGCGCTGCGCCGCCACCGGCAAGCTAAGGCCCAGTTTAATGACGGCGGGTCCGCGTCGTGCACGCCCCCGCCACGGCGCAGCCGGTCGCGCAGCTCGAACAGCCGCCGCCGGTCGCGTGCTCCGTGCCGCAGCCGGGGCCGCAGCCTTCCTCGACGGTCTGGGCGAAGTCGCGGAACTTCGCCTGGGCGTCGTACAGCTCGGCCAGCTCGCCGGTGATCGCCTCCAGCTCGGCAGGGATGTTGCCCAGGAAGTAGAACACCAGCGATTGCCCGTCGAAGAGATGCTCGACGTCGAGCAACACCGTCGGCCAGCCATACTCGGCGATGCGGCGGGCGCAGGCGTCGTAGGCCTGCTCGCGGTTCTTCGCCAGGCGAGCTTCGAGCAGCTCGTCTTCCACGGTCATGGCCCGCAACAACGTGCCGTCCGTCCGGTCGGGCGACACCTCGTCGCCCCGGCCGAGCACGTCGCCGCGTTCCAGGCCGCGGGCCGTGCGGACGATGACCCTGGACCCGCGCGGATACTGGAGGGCATCGGGCGACGCGAATCGTCCGACGTTGCCCATCACACCGACGCGAACCAGGTGCGAACAGTACATGCTTCATCCGACGAAAGGGCAAGTCTTCCAAACCATTCTGGTCCGCGCACGCCCCCTTGCCAAGTTCGATCCTTGCCCAGGCCAGCCGGATTGCCCTAAGATCGGCCGTATCTGCGGCACGTCCCTGTCTCTCAACCGAAGGTTTTCGGGCGAGAGTTCTCGCGGCAACTAGACGCTTCCACGAACCGGATCAGGAGAATCGCCATGGCCGTCAGCCCTGAAGAAGTCATCGACATGCTCAAGACCGCCTACCGCATGGAACT
This sequence comes from Planctomycetia bacterium, assembly GCA_041497795.1. Classification (GTDB taxonomy): domain Bacteria; phylum Planctomycetota; class Planctomycetia; order Pirellulales; family S012-138; genus JBGQHD01. The sequence goes on along the minus strand of JBGQHD010000859.1, from coordinate 1,604 downwards.
GGAGACGGTCACCAACTACCTGGCCTACAGCATCAATCTGGACGGCGTGCGGGCCGAGGAGATCAAAAAGTCGCTGGCCGTCGACGTGACCGAGGAGATCATGCACGCCCAGCAGGTGGGGCAGCGGATCAAGCAGGTTGGCGGCCTCGTGCCCGGCTCGGGCGCGCTGAAGCTGGGCGGCCAGGGCCAGCCCTCGACGAAAACCACCGACGTGGTGGGCTGCATCCGCAACGTGATCAAGGGCGAAGAGGACGCCTGCGCCCAGTACAAGAAGATCATCCGCGCCACCGAGGGCGAGGACTACGTCACGCAAGACCTCTGCGTTCGGCTGCTGGCCGCCGAGGAAGAGCACTTGATCCAGTTCAAGGGCTTCCTGAAGGAATACACTGAGACTTAAGGCCTATCGAAACCACCAAAGCAGCCCGGCTGCTGCGGAGCAGCCGGGCTGCTGACGAGGTTCTCGGCGGCGTGACCCCCCTGACTGGTGGTTCGTGGAACTCGGCACACTCGCCGAGCGTCGATTCTCCGCCGTCAAAAAACGCCCGGCGCTGGCCCCGGTCTTGGATCGGCGAAAGAGGCCGGCGATTTGAAGAATGGAGAATGAAGAAGCCGGGATGCCTGGCTGCGATTCTTGCCGGTCTTTCTTGCGGCTTGACGGCTCGGCGCGGTACCTTTGGTACGTTCGCGGGGCTGGGCTATTCGCTGGGAACTCATTTCGCTGGAACTCATTGCGTCTTACCGCGGTCCGAGCGCTTTGCGACCGCCTTACGGAAAGGGAGCCACCACATGTTGCGTCGAGTTTGCCGTGCTGCCGCGGCCGTCGGGCTGGCAGCCTGCGTCGCGGTGCTGTTCCTCGCCTTGCCGATGTTGGCCCAAGACAAGGACGTCGCCAAGGAGCCGGCGAAGGAACCGGCCGAAGACAACCCTTACCTGGCGCCGAAAGACCTCACGGTCGATGAACTGGCCACCTATCTCGAACGAATGCAACGCAAGCCGCGGTCGATCCGGCTGCGGCCGCAGTTTGTCGAGGCCGTGGCCGACACGGCCGAGCGGGTGTTGCAGAAAGAGCCGAAAGACGCGCAGCGGAAGGTGGCGGCGGTGACGATGTTCGAGCTGCTGCACGCCGCGGCCGTGCTGGATAACCCCGACGCCGACGTCAAGCTCATGCTCTGGGCCCAGAAGCTGGCCAAGGACCCCGTGCCGGAGATCGCCGACGCGGCCGGCCTGCACGTGCTGGAGAAGCGCGTGATGGACGCCCGCCACAAAGGCCTGGAGAGCGACGACGCCGAAAAGCTGCTGGCCGAGTTGAAGACCTATATCGCCAAGCTGAAGCTCGAGCACAAGCACCTGCGGCTGTGCTCGGAAACGATCGGGGTCATCAACGATTCCGTCAAGGACAAGAAGCGGGCCGGCGAGCTGTTCGACGACTTCGGCAAGCTCTACGTCAAGAGCGAGGACAAAGACCTGAGCTTCTACGGCCGCCAGGTGCTCAAGAAGCCGGGCGGCGGCGGCGCGGAAGGCGAAGGCCCGCTGGTGGGCAAGAAGCTGGAGATCGTCGGCAAGACGCTGACCGGCGAGGACTTCAATCTCGACAAGCTCAAGGG
>JBGQHD010000858.1:0-2898 GCA_041497795.1 Planctomycetia bacterium | reverse complement strand
GTATCGTAACGCTTGTTCGTCACGAAATCGACTCCCGACCCCTTCACCGCTTTCTTCACCGCTTTGCGGCCAATCGCCTGGTTCTGCTGGGCGCTGCCTGCCTGATGGCGGCCGGGCTTGCGGCCGTCCAGATTCTGCCGTCGTGGGAGCTGAATTCGCTCAGCGAGCGTGCCGCGCGCGACGTGCCGCGCAATGTCTATGAGGCTGCCGCGGAGATCGTCGCTCCCGCCGATGCCGACCTAGTTGAAGACATGGCCCGCTGGGACGGTCTGCTGGGCAAGTCGGGCGATCGCGATTCCCATCCGGCCGCGGCCTACGATTTCAGCGTCGGCCCCTGGCGGTTGGCCGAGTACCTTTGGCCGAACGTCGCCGGCCGCGAGTTCCCCACCAACCGCCGCTGGATGTCGGCCATTCCGGCCGAGGGGCGCGTGTGGGTCCCCTCGTTCTACATGGGCCTGCTGCCGCTGGCGTTGGCTCTGGCCGCCTGGCGCGTGCGCCGGGCCGACGTGCGCACACGGTGGCTCTCGTGGCTAGTGCTGTTGTCCGTGCTGGGCAGCTTCGGCGTGTTTGGCTTGGGCCGATTGCTGCGCGAGATCGCCGTGCAATGGAATGAGACGCTGGCCGATCCGCAAAATGCCGTCGTCGGCGACCCCTTCGGCGGAGTGTATTGGCTGCTGACGGTGCTGTTGCCGGGCTACGCTCAGTTCCGCTATCCGGCCAAGCTGCTCGTGGTGGCGGCGCTAGGATTAAGCCTGCTGGCAGCGCGCGGCTGGGACGATGTGGTTTCCGGCTCACCCAGCGGCCGCCGCGCGAGGCGACTCTTGATGGTCTTCGCACTCACGAGCGTCGGCTGCCTGGCGATCGCGTTGGCGATTCGATCTTCCTGGATGGGCTGGTTCGCCGCCGCGCCGAAGGACCTGAGCGATCCACTTTTCGGTCCCCTGGACACCGACGGCGCGTGGTCAGACCTGTGCTGGGGTTTCGCCCAAACGGCACTCGTCGGCCTCATTACCTGGTGGGTCATGCACCGCGCGACAAGCACCCCGGCTGCTGGCAGCAGCCGGGGTGCTGGCCGTTGGGCCTGCGCGGCCGTGGCTTTAACGGCGATTGACCTCGGCATCGCCAACCGCTGGATGATCGTCGCCGCCCCGGCACGGGCATGGCAAACGCCCTCTCTACTGGCAGATGCAATTCGCGCGAATGAGGCGTCGCCGGATCAGCCGTTCCGCGTGGACCGTCCGGACGACGTCGATCTGTGGCCCAAGGCGTGGAGCACAACCTCCTCGCCGAACCGGCAGGTCGATGGGCTGGCCCGAGACCGCGACACGCTGCTGCCGAAGCACGCGCTGGCCGAGTCGATTGAGATGTTGCAAGCGCCGGACACTTCGGCCGTGCTGGATTACCAGGTCTTCCTCGACGGTATCGGGCGGTGGTCAAAGTCGCGGAATGCTCCGCGCGACGGCGGCGACGGGCATCCCGGCGGACTCGACGCGCTGGGCGTCCGATACCTCATTCTTCCGCCCGGCCTGCGGCCGCCCGGCAAGGGACAATGGCAGCTTGTGCGCACCGATCGGGATGCCAGCACCCCGGCTGCCGGCGGCAGCCAAACCGCGACAGCACCAAGTTGGGCGGCCGATGTTCGCCTCTGGAGGAACTCCGCCCCGTTGCCCAGGGCGTGGCTCGTCCGCCAGATCGACGTGCTGCCGCCGCTGGGTTCGCGGCGGCCGAGCGACATCGCCCAGCGCACGTCCGAGGTGCTCTTCCCCAACGGACAGCCGCGAGATTTCCGCACAAGCGCCGCCGTAGAGGCCGACGAGACCGAGGTACGACTGAGCACCTCGGCTGCTGCCAGCAGCCGGGCTGCCGGCGGAGCCGCATCGGATCGCTGCCGGATCGTCACCTACCAGCCGAACCGCGTCGAGCTGGACGTCGACGTCGCCGAGCCGGGCGGGCTGCTCGTCTTGAGCGACTCAGACTACCCCGGTTGGCAGGCCGACGTTGAAACGGACGGCGTCAAGCTCCCCCGGCGCGCCCCGATCCTCCGCACGAACCGCGTGATGCGCGGCGTGGCGCTGCCGCCGGGCAGGCATCGGATCACGTTCTTCTATCGACCTTCGAGCGTGATCTGGGGGGCGGCCGTGAGCGCCGCCGCCTGGCTGGTGCTCCTGGGACTGGCGGCCATCAGATTGCGGCGGCGCGCGTGGGTCTGAGTCGGCGAGAGCCGTTCGACGTTGGACGTTGGGCGTTCAATCTTGGACGTTCGATGTCGCCCCGCCGAACATGTGCTCGTACACCAGATAACCCGCCGGCCGCAGCCCACAGCTTTGATAGACCTCGCGGGCCACGGTGTTGTTCTGCTCGACGTACAGCCGCAGGCCGACCACTTCGCCCGATCGCTTGGCAACCTCCGCGATGTGGTTGTGCAGCGCCCGATAGACGCCCCGGCGGCGATAGTCGGCCTCGACGTACACGCTCTGAATCCACCAAATCCAGCCGTTCCGCCAGTCGCTCCACTCGTAGGTCACCATCGTCTGGCCGATCGGCCGGGCGCCGTCCATGGCAATGAAGTAACGGCCTTTCTGCTGGTCGGCCAGGACCTGCCGCACGCCCCGCGTCAGGATCTCCGCGGAGAGCGTCTTATCCTCGCTCTCTTCGGCCAAGCGGATGTTCCAGCGAACGACCAGGTCCGTGTCGTTGGGCGTGGCGGGTCGGATGAGAAAAGGCATGAGATCCGTCAGATGGTAGGGTGGGTCGAGGAACGAGCCCCACCACGAAGCTGGCGGGTCTCGTTCCTCGACCCACCCTACGAGATACTCCGACTTGCGGAGCGAGTCGGCCACATGGGCGGCCGAATCGCCTACCAGCCCATCACCATGTTCGTTTCGATGACCTTGCGGG
>JBGQHD010000857.1:0-2905 GCA_041497795.1 Planctomycetia bacterium | reverse complement strand
CCGAGCTGCGCGAGCTCGCCCGGGAGGGTCTTGACGACCTGGACGCAGGACGCTCTGTCGACGGCGAGACCTTCATGAACGAGCTGATCGCCGAGACCGAGCGCATGGCCACGCCGCGCTGGATATATGCCACCTTTCCCAGGTACAGATTGGCGATCTCTAACAGTGGCTCGTGACAGCAGAATTTGACGAGCTGTCTGGAGTGCTTGAACGCGTTGTTGCTGACGTAGGCGCGATCTTTTGGCCACCAGTGCTCTTCGTCGTCGTAGTGTTGAAGACAGCCTTCGCCGCGCGCGACCTTGGCCTCCAGATTGCGGGCGAACGCTTCGAAGTCGCTTTGCATACAGGCCAGCATCGTAGGTTCGATCAGGCCCGGGAGTCTGAGGAACCCCTTGCGGTCGAGCTCACCCGCCCAATCGATGGCCTGCTGGGAGCAGGGCGTGGCGCCCGCCCTGTCCGGCGTCGGGAACCGGTGATACCTCTGTCGGATGGCGTGCAACGTGGAAAGGTTCGTGTAGTTCAGGCTCAGAGGAGTATGACCGCTCTGGTCCACGAGGCGGTGGTCGGCGCCGTACGCCAGCAGACAAGCGGCGGCCTGCGCGTGACCGTGCCCGACGGCCAAGTGCAGCGCCGTTTCGCCCTGCGCACTGCGAACGTCGGGATCAGCGCCTTGTTGGAGCAAGCTCTCCACGGTTTCCGCGTCGCCCCGGCCGGCGGCATCGAGCAAGGCACCTCTTGCCGCTTCTGACTGTGAGATGGTCGGCGCGCACCGGAGAGATGTCGTGGACATGCCTGCCCTTTCTGGATCACTCGAATTGGGACAATTTCACGCGGCCGCACCGTAAACGAACGCAGGCTGCGGGAGTCCGAGTTCGTAATGCGAAAACACTTGGGATAGCGAGAACGCAGGATCGAGTGTGGCTTGGGTCCGCCGCGCTATGGCTTCTATTTCCGCGGCCGTATACACCTTGAACCGGTCAATCAGCCCCTCGTGATGCTGCCTGCGGTTCATGGTGTTGTGCCCATGATAGACGTACAGGTAGCACCACCCGGCGGCGCTGAGCACCTCGAACTTGCGCCGTTTGATCTTGGCATAGGCCAGGAATAGTGTGTCCTCGCCTTGGGCATCCGGCGTGTAGGAAAACACGGCGTCTCGGCGGGCCGTGAGCGATCCGGGGAGCATGTTCAACTGGGCGTTGTTCCACGGCTCGCCCCGCCGATTGCGGCAGAAATCGAGCCAGTACAATTCGCCGGTGTCGGCGAAATAGTGCCAATAGTCGGACAATAGGCAAAACTCGGCCGCCGATTCGACTAACGCACGGGTTTGAATCTCGATCCGACGCGGGTGGTACTGGTCGTCGTCGTCCCATTGGCAGACGATGTCGCCCGTCGCCGCCTCGACCGACAGGTTCCTCAGTTGTCCCAAAGGGGTCGGTGTCTGCGTAAAGGCCGTGGCGGTGGGCATTGGAAGCTGATCGCAGTAAGCTGCCAGCCGCCGCAGATATTCCGGCGAACCGTAGGCAGCCACCACGAGCTCCTTCTCCGGCCACGTCTGCCGCAGAAAAGAGCGACAGGCGCGCTGAAAATGCTCGAAGCGCGACTCCTGCGTGACGACCAGGCAGCTAACTTTCATGCGGCGCTCCGATGCGGCTCAGTTCGGCACGGCACGAATCGAATCGAGCATAGCGGCACACCCAACGGACGGGTGTCGCCGTTCTGGCTGGCTAGGGGAGCACAGCAGAACGCGAGCTTCTGCAGCTCACGCTCGGCGAACATGCTGGGGTCGATGCGGAAGCTCAAACGGTCGCGGGAGAAATCCAGCGCTTCCCGAGGGATGTCGCGGCCGTTGAACGCCAGCGTCAAGTGGCGAGCCAAATCGGATGTCCACGCCCGGAAGTGCGCCAGATGGATCACCACGCGATAGTCCGCGGGCTGCAACCCCGCCAGCAACACGCTTGCCTCGGGACGAGACCAGCGAAAGAGCTGGCCGCGCGTGCTTTCCAGCTCGTGGAATTGCCGCAGGGCCCAGCGCTCGCGGCCTATGTCGATGACCTGCTCTTTGGCCATTCCGCACAGGCGCCGCCCGATTTGCCGTCCCCAAGTCTGGAGCGACCCTTTCGTCCCTGCTAGTTGCAGCGCACACAGGTTGGGCAGGTATTGGGAAAGCGGCCGCTCGAAGTGGTGCTGGAGTTGCAGGTAATCGAGAACTCGAAAGCGTTGGCCCTGGCGGCGGTGTCTCCAATAGCCGACCAGGTAGAGCGGCAACGACTTCCAGAATAAATGCGCCCCCGGCATTTGGCGGCCGGCGACAAAATACTCCAGCCGCGCGCTGGGCGGCGTGCGCACGCGCCGCAGCGCCGTCAACGTTGCCGGCGGAATCGGGGCGCCCAGCTCTTCTGCGAGATAGGAGAGCGTGGCACTCACGTACAAGGAGAGCTCGTAACGCCGAGCTGAGTCCACCAGATCGTCCCCATCGATCCGCCCGGCGAACTTGCGGATGATCAGGCAGGCGTCGGCCAGCCAGCGCAGCGGCGGCAAGTTGCACCAGCGGGCCCCGTGGACGCAGGTATGCAGTAATTGGTGCGCCGGCGAGAGAACCCGCGTCACCACGCCCTGGCAATCGATCACCTCGCTGGCATCCCAAAGCGGCGTCTGGTCCTCGGCCGAAAGGATGCGGCCGCGAAAGAAATCCCAGTGCAGATCGAGAAACTGTTTGGGAGAGGTCTCGAACTGACAGCCGTGAACCGCGTCGATGAACTGCTCGGGGTTCAGATATGTGGATTTCCAGCCGATCTGCCGCAGGATCTGCATGGCCCGCCGCGCGGAGCGGCGCGGAACCACTACGTCCAAGTCTTCCATCGGCCGAGTGCCCGGGGGGCTGACGGTGAGGTTCAGGGCCGTCCCT
>JBGQHD010000856.1:0-2926 GCA_041497795.1 Planctomycetia bacterium | reverse complement strand
GGTTCGTTCGCCGCTCAGGGACCTTCTACGTCAAGGTGAAGAAGCACGGCCAGCGCGGCGGGCCGCTGCACTACGTTTTGACGACGAACTAGTTCTGTGTCATACGCTGATCTTCGGGTAGCTGAACTCGCCAGAGGTCAGGCCGGCCGAAGTCTGGCGACGTCGGCTACCCGAACAATCGCGCGTGATTGCGTCAACTTTTTGCCGAGGGGCAACGGGCGGACCCCGTTGCCCCTCGCTTTGTCGCCAGCAGAATGTCACGAGGACCGTAACAGTGATTGGCCACCGCTTCTCACAGGGACGTTCGCCGTGGCCCAGCATCGGCTTCGCGCTGGCGATGCTCGTCGCCTGCCAGGCGGGCGCGGTCCCCGCCGCCGATGCCGCCGAACCCTCGAAATACGCCCTGATCGTCGGCTGCACGCAATATCCGTACGCCAAGAACCTGCGCGACTTGTACGGCCCGGCTAACGACGCGCCGCTGTGGGCCAAGGTCCTCACCGACCCCAAGGGCTTCGCCTTTCCGACGGCCAACGTGAAGTTGCTCGTCGGCTGGCCCGACCGGCCGGAGGAGCGGCCCACCTATGCCAACATCGCCCGGGGGTTTACGGACTTGATCGAGAAGTCGGCGCCGGGCGTGCAAATCGTGATTGCCCTCAGCGGCCACGGCGTGCAAGTGCCGATTCCCGAGTCGCAGACCGACCCGCTCGATCCCAAGAATCCCGAGCCCGACGGGTTGGACGAGGTGTTCCTGCCCGCCGACGTCAAACCGATCAACCCGGACGATGCCGACGGCAGCCTGCAAAACATCCTCAAGGACGACCAGATCGGGGCCTGGCTGAACCAGATGCGCGACAAGGGAGCGTCGGTCTGGATCGTCTTCGATTGTTGCCACTCGGGCACCATGACGCGCGGCACCGCCGGGCCGGACGCCAGCGTCGTGGAGATCAGCCGCGTGGCCGACCCCACTGCGCTGGGCGTCTCGCAGACCTCGATCGACAAAGCGGCCGCGCGGGCCCACGAGGCGGTGAAGCAGGCCGAGGCCAAGGGCGAAAAGCCGCTCGAGGCCGCCGTCATCCGGCCCGGCACCGGCCGCGGCAGCCTGGTCGCTTTCTATGCGGCCCAGCCGTTCGAGACGGCTCCGGAACTGCCTTTGCCGGAAGGCGCCCCGCTGACCAAAGAACACTACTACGGATTGCTCAGCTATTCGCTGATTCAATCGCTCGAGCAGCGGCACAGCCCGATCACCTATCGCGAGTTGGCGCGGATGATCGCCGCCCGCTATCGGGCAGCGCGCGGCAACCGCTCGCCGACGCCGCTGGCCGAGGGGGATTTGGACCGCGAAGTGCTAGGGCTCAATCTCTGGCCCAAGCGCTCCGAAATCGCGCTAGAGAGCCGCAAGGACAAGCTGCAGCTCAATGCGGGCGAGTTAGCGGGGCTGACGCCAGGTTCGATCCTGGCCGTCTATCCGCCGCCGGGCGATGCCCGCGATGCCAAGCAGGCGCTCGGCCACGTGCGCGTGGCGAGCGTCTCGCCGACCACCGCCAACGTTCGACCCTGCGAGTTCGCCGGCCGGCCGGCCGTCGCCGCGGGTGTCCTGCCGGACCTCGGCCGCTGCGAGATCGTCAGCCGCGACTTCGGCGACCTCCGCCTGCGCCTGTCGCTGGGCGATGCCGCTGCGATCAAGAGCGCCCTGGCCGCCACCAGCGCGGAGCTCAAGGCGATGGTGAACACCGACGCGACCGAGGCCACCGCTGAATGGATGCTCCGCGTCGTTACGCCTCGTCAGGCCAAAGACGAGTATGGCCTGGCCGGTCTCAAGGAAGATCACGTGCTGCTGTTGCCCGGGCAGGGCCAGCAGCAGGCCCAGAAAGAGCGCGAGGCCGCCTCGGCGCGCCAGGTTGAAGAACGCCTGCGCAGCGCCGGCTACCGTTTGCCGCGCAAGATCTACGGCAAGTATCCGCTCGGCGACGCGAAGGCGCTCAGCGGCGACTTGGAGCGCGACCTGCCCAAGATTTTCAAGTGGCGCAACCTGTGGCGCGTGGCCAACGGCGTGAGCACGGAGGACGAGAACGAAACGCACGGCCTGCGCTTCGAGGCCGGCAAGCTGAAGGACGAGAACGACCGCTCCGGCGGCGAGCCGCTGCGCCAGCCGGTGCTGCACGACGGGCAGGACATGGAGTTCCGCATCAAGAACGAGGGCCTCGATGATCTGGCAATCTCGATCCTCTACCTCGACGCGAATCTCGGCATTTCGCAATATTGGGCCGGCTCGCTCAGCCGCGGCAAGGCGCTCAAGCCGCTGCGCACCCGCATGAGCGCCAAGGACGACTCCACGGGGGTGGAAGGGATGCTCGTCTTCGCCCTGCCGATCAAGCAGGGGGAGCTGGACCTGAGCTTCCTCGAACAGCAGCCGTTGCAAGTCAGTGACGTGGTCAAGCGCAGCGCCGACGCCGCTCCGCGCACCCCTTTCGGCAAGCTGCTGGCCGCGGCGGCCTTCAACCAGGGGACGCGCGGCATGGAACGCAAGGCGCCCACGACGCCGGCGATCTTGATACAATCCTGGATTCTCGTGCCCTAGACGCTGGGCCGGTGGCTCCAGCGCACCGAGCTCCAGCGTCCCTTCACGCTTGCACCTTCTTCCGGTCCGGGGGTGGCCCGCGTCCCACCCGGCCGCTGCACGCATCAATACGGCTTTCTCAGTCGGCTTCCAGCCGACTCCCCGTCTGCCACCCGTTTCCAACGGGTGGATCAGGGTGGACCATGGAGGGCAAAGCAGCCCAACCCTTCGCCCCCCCAGCCGGCTTCAGCCGGGCTTCTCGTCGTGTCTTCAGACAACGGCCTCGCAAGGGTTGAAACGCAGGGTTTGAAACGCAGAATTGAAATCTGGTCGAGAAGCCCGGCTGGAAGCCGGCTACGCCATGTTGCT
>JBGQHD010000855.1:0-2927 GCA_041497795.1 Planctomycetia bacterium | reverse complement strand
CGCACCCACGTCCGCCGCTTTGCCGCGATTTTGGTCTACTGTCGTCGCCCTCATGTCTTCCGCCGCGTATCGCCTGCGCCGTGTCAAGAAGAACCCCTTGATCCTTGGCGAGGAGGAACGCGAAGGGATGCGCCGCGCCGGGCGGTTCAACGCCCAGCTCATGGACTATCTGCGGCAGTTCGTGCGGCCGGGGGTCACGACGGGGGAGCTGGACCGGCTGGTCGACCGCTACACGCGCGAGCACGGGCACGTGCCGGCCTGCCTGGGCTACAAGGATTTCCCCAAGACGATTTGCACCAGCATCAACGAAGTGGTTTGCCACGGCATCCCCCAAAACAATCAGGCCCTGCGCGAGGGAGACATCGTCAACATCGACCTGACGACCATCGTGGAAGGCTGGCACGGCGACCAGTCGGAGACGTTCCTCATCGGCCAGTGCTCCGATGAAGCCCGGCGGCTGGCGCAGTGCACGCTGGAGTGCCTGTACATCGGCATCGAGGCGGCCCAGCCGAATGGCCGCGTGAACGACGTCGGCCGGGCGATCGAGCGGCACGCCTACGGCTACGGCTATTCGGTGGTCGAGGATTACCAAGGGCACGGCATCGGCCGCGAGTTCCATCAAGACCCCGGCATCCCGCACTTCCCCCAGCGGGGCTACAACTTCCGCCTGGAGCCGGGCATGTGCTTCACCATCGAGCCGATGGTCAACGTGGGGACCAAGGCCACGGTCGTCGATACCCGCGACAATTGGACCGTCCGCACTAAAGACGGCAAGCTCTCCGCCCAATTCGAGCACACCGTGCTGATGACGGAAGCCGGGCCGGAGATTCTCACGCTGACCAAGACCGGGCCGCAGAAAGGGCACCGGTTTTGGAACCCGCCGTCGGCGGGAGCTGAAGCGAACGGCGCGCGTTGAGTTCGTAGGGTGGGCAATGCCCACCAGAGCGGTCGCGTGCGACGGAAGATCGGCGCCTCGACGTTTGCCTCTAGTTCAAAGCCACACTTGGTGGGCGATGCCCACCCTACTGAACCGTGAACGCCGCGTTCACCCGGCGTCGGCGGGGCTGGGCTCGACCTGCCGCGGGGGCCAGTGCCACCACTCCAGGACGTGCAGCAGCACGTACGGCACGGCAAAGGTCATGATGAACATCGTGATCGTCCACGCATGGAGGTACGTCGCGGGGTTCATCGAGTCCGCAGGGGGCAGCTTGCGGTATTGCCCTTCGGTGAAGCCTACGGCCGCCATCGAATTGTGCAGCAGGAACGTCAGATGGAAGTTCCGCGTCAGCACGAAACACGTCAACGTGATCCACATCACCACGGTCAATTGCGGCGCCAATTCGTGCCAAGGCAGCTCGTGCGTGTAGTGGTACAGGCCGAAGGCGACCCCGGAGAAGAACCCCGCCGGCAGCACGGCCCACGTCGGCCGCCAGCCGCGGTCCCGCAGCCAGCGCTCGGGCAGGCAAAACCCCAGGCACACGAAGACCAGCAGCTCCGTCATCGACGCCGGCAGCAGGAAGAACAGCCAGAAGCAGTAGTCGCCGAAGGCCGGCGGCTTCTGCAAGTCGAACAGCTTGGCGAACAAGATGGCCACCAGCCCCACCGTCATGACCAGGCCGACGAGCCGACACTGCGGCTTCCAGCCCTCGACGCCCAGTCCGGCGTCGCCGGCCGAAAGCGTGCCGCGGCGCAGCGACCGCGCCAAGAACGGCAGGGCGATCAGGCAACAGACCAGGTACACGCCGATCTGGTGCGGCACGATCCGGTAAAACTCGATGTCCGGAAAGGGAACGTTCCAGCACAGGTTCAGCAGGAAGAGCACGCCCATGCTGACGGCAATCGGCACACCGACGTCGCGCCCAAAGCAGGCTGGCTGTTTCATCAGGGGCTCCGAAACGCAGGGGCAACGTCAGCGAGGTAGCGGCGGACGTGGAACCGTCGCGCCAGCCAGTATGCCCACGATGACCCTCGCTCGTCCATGCCGCCTCTTTGTCTCTGCATCTGGACGCGGCTGGCAGCGCCGCACGGCAGGGACGGTTCATCGCTCCACCGAGTCCTCCTTAGGAGTCCGCGGCGGCATCCTTCTTTCTCTTGACGCGCGGAAGAAGCCTGCCCGTTCGGCCCATATAATCTCGGTATTCCTGCCCAAAGACCTCGCACATCAGCCGCTCCTCGCGGGGCGTCCGCACAAAATAGAGGGGAGCGAACGTCACGCAGGCAGACCATCCGGCCAGCCAGTTTTCCAGCAGCAGCGCCTGGGCGACGGCAAATAACCAAATCGAGGCGTACATCGGGTGGCGAATCCAGCGATAAACGCCGTGTGTGACCAATTGATGGTCTTTGCGCATCTCCAACGTGACCGACCAATTCAGTCCCAAATCGGCGTGGGACCGCCAGAACAGCCACAGCGCCGCGATCATGGCGGCCGTCCCACACCAGGGAGCCCACGCCGGCAGGCGATAGTCCGCAAAGCTCAGCCAGGGCGTGAACAGATAGACGACCGGCAGGAGCAGGCTCCCGCTGCAAACCACCACCAGCAGGGCGATTTCCAGCCCATCGACGCGGCGGACGATCTTTTCGTTGCCTGCGGTGCGTCGTCCGAACTCGTGACGAATTCCCAGGTAAGCCAGGAAGCCGATCAGGAAAACCACGTTCCAGGGTTGGAGCACGGGCAGGTTCATGGGGAACTCGTAAGTCTCGGGCACGCCGAAAAACTGGTGGATCAACACCGACATCAGCCGCCGACCGCATTTGGTGGGCACAGCCCACCCCGACATGGATGGACCAGTCAAGGGGTAGCTTGGCAAGTGTGTGTCCGCGGATTCTGGCGGCGTTAATTTCTTTCAGGGTCGAGGGTTGGCCAATAACTTGGCCACAGGTGGCTGTCCTCGAGGCAGGCGAGGGCCATGAGGGCTGTGGCGTTGTCG
>JBGQHD010000854.1:0-2937 GCA_041497795.1 Planctomycetia bacterium | reverse complement strand
CCTGATGGATTTCAAGCACATTCTGGAGCGGCGGACAGGAGTGTCCGCCTTACGTTGGGTGGACACTTTTGTCCGCCGTATCGTGGTGGGCGCCGTTGTGCTCCTCGTGCGGCCCTTCGACGTGCGGGCCGTCGAGGGCGAATTCGGCCACCATCGGCAGGTGATCCGACGCCCGGCGAGCCACCTCGATGCGGCTGGCGAAGCAGCCCAGCAGCTTGAGTCCACCCCGGTAGTAGATGCGGTCCAGCGGCCGCAGCGGCAGGATGGCGGGATAGGTGCGCAGCGAACCGCCGGCGGGGAGAAAGCCGACCGGCTCGAGCATTCGCCTCCCCAGCCGCCCCCAGACGTCGTTGAAATCGCCCGCAGCGATCAGGGCCGTCTGCTGCTGGATGTGCCTCAGCCAGCGGCAGTCGAGAAACCGCCGCAACTGGATCGTGCGCTCATAACCCGCCAGGCCCAGGTGAAAGTTGAAGACGAGCAGGCTGCGGGTGTGATTGTCCCACGGCACGCGGCAGCGCACGGCCAGCGCCCGGCGGCGCTTTTTGAATGGCACGGTCAGTTCGAGGTGCTCGACCTCCGTGATCGGAAAGCGGCTGAGGATGGCGTTGCCGTAGTGCCCCTCGCGGAGGCTGACGTTGGCCTGGTAGGCCCGATGCGGCAAGTCGAGCTGCTCGCCCAGCAGATCGACCTGGCGATGGTGGCGCGAGCGGGGCACGCCGTCGTCCACTTCCTGGAGCAGCACGATGTCGGGCTGGTAGTGGGCCAGTGTCTCCACAATTCTTTCGGGCCGGTAGAGACGGTCTACGCCGCCGATGCCCTTGTGGATGTTGTACGTTACGAGACGGAATCGCATGGCACTCCCGCGCCCAACTCGGCCAATTCGGCCACGGTGTCAATATCTTTGGCCAGCGACAGGATTCGCGTGCGGGCGAAGACCACCGGCCGCCCCCCGTTTCTTCCCCGATCGCGGCGGTGCAGGAAGGCGCAGCCGATCGCGTGCTCGAAGTCGCGCAGCGTCAGCTCGCCGCGCCGCCACAGATAATACGCACGCAAGCCGTGGTAGGGAATCGAAATTGTCAGCAGCGGCATGCTCCCCGTGAAGAATTGGCGCAAATCCTCCCACAGCAGCCGGCCCAGGCCGTGCGTCACCACTTGCAGGTGCCGCCAGCGCATGTCGCGGTTGCGGAAACGGTACGCCACCTTGAGCAGGTGGCTGGTCAGGCGAATCCGCAGCGCGGCCGGCCGGGCGATTACCAGGTGACCGGGGTAGACGTTGAGCGTGCCAGCCCCTGCTTGACCGCGGTCGTCGTCGCTCTTGATCCGATAAGCCGGTTTCCACGAGCTGGCGCCCAGTTCGTCGGGCCGGGCCTCGATGACTTGTCCCCAGAAGCAGCAAGCGGCATGCGGATCGTAGCCTTCCCGCAACAGCCGCCTGATTTCGTCGGCCGTCGGCAGGATGTCGCAGGTAGAGAGGGCCAGGGGCTCCGCGGGATCGAACCGACTCATCGCCAGCTCGCCGACGCAGGCCAGTGTGGCGGCGAGATTGCCCTCGACGTGCACCAATTCGCAATCGAGCAGCTCGCGGTAGACATGGACTGGCCCCACGACGATCGGATCGGCGAAGCGCTCGCTGCGGCGGTACCGATCGACCAACTCGGCCACCAGCGGCCGTCCCGAGGGGAGGCGATGTGCTCCCTTGCAGCCCCGCAGCACTTGCTCGGGCCGCAGTCCCGCTGGCACCGGTCCAGCCCGCCGGTCGCTGCCTGCCAGAATGATGAGCGGCAAGCGGTCAGCCATGGAATTGAAAAAGGACAAGGTCAATGGGCGACAAGAAATCTGCGAATTCTTTGCGGATTTCGTGTCTCCATTTTCCACGAATTGCGGGCTTATAGGTAGGGGGACTGTGGTTTGACGAGTTCCGGACTGGCCGGGTCTGGCATTCGGGCCTTGTGTCGTAACTCCTTATTGGGAATTGGATTCGGCTCAGTGGTCGTACCGCGGCCCATTTCGTGGGAGGAGAAAGCTTGCCGAAGCCCATGGTATTTGTCCTGGACGACCACGCGCCGGTGCGCAACTCGTTCGTGGCGTTGTTCAAGTCGGCGGGGCTCGAATCTTGCGGCTTTGCCACCGTCCAGGAGTTCTTGGCCCGGGAGCTCATCGCCCAGCAATTCTTGTCGCCCGGCGAACCCAGGCGGTGCGGCTGTCTGGTCCTCGATGTGGAACTGCAGGGTATGAACGGGCTGGAACTCCAGGTGCATCTCCGCGAGCGGCATGTGAACCTGCCGATCGTCTTCGTAACGGGCCACGGCGACATTGCCACGGCCGTGCAGGCCATTCGCGGGGGCGCGGTGGACTTTTTGGAAAAGCCGATTCACCACGAAGTGCTGCTGCAATCGGTCCGCCGAGCGATCGCCCGCGACGCGCAGGCTCGGATGGCTCAACACGAGCGCCAGGAGCTGCTGGCCCGTCTGGCCACGCTCTCGCGCCGCCAGCAGCAGATCCTCGACCTGATCGTGGAAGGCCGCACCAACAAGATGATGGCCGAGAGCCTGGGAGTGACGGCCAAAACGATCGAGTTCCATCGGGCCAACATCATGCAGAAGATGCAGGCCACCAGCGCGACCGAACTGATCCGCATGGTCTTCAGTCTTTCGCCCACCCCGGACGCCACGGCGCGGGCCGCTTCCCGCGTGGAGGCAGGCTCGGCCGCAACAGGGCTCGGTTATGGGACGCCGCGGGGGCTGGATCCCACCAGTGAGAAGGGCTTGCCACCGGCGGTGCGCGGGGGGCGTACGGACATCCTGCGGCGAATTGACGGGAAGCCATCCGGCGGCAAGCGGACCTAGCACCCCGGCTGCTGGCAGCAGCCGGGGTACTTTATGCGGGCGGCGTTACGCCATCTGATGCTGCGGCGTGCCGCGTTGGCGGAACTCGTTG
>JBGQHD010000853.1:0-2943 GCA_041497795.1 Planctomycetia bacterium | reverse complement strand
GTACGACACGGTGCGCTACATCGAGCACCTGCCGAATGCCCCGGCCGACGACCGCGGCCTGCCCGACATGTCGTTTGCGATGTTCCACAAAATGGTCGTCTTCGACCACATCGACAAGACGATGTACGTGATCGTCATGGCCCGCGTGGATCAGGGCGCGGCCCACGTGGGCGAGTCTCTCCGAGACTCGCCATCGCGTCTCGGAGAGACGCGGCCACGTGCCACCGGCCCGGTCGGCGATCTGCGGCAAATCTACGGCGACGCCTGCCGCGCCGTGGATGGACTCGTCGCCCAGCTTTCGCGGCCGATCGCCGACTTGCCGCCGACGGATATCGATACGGCCGGCGAGCCGCACCTGCCGTACGAATCGAACTTCCGCCGCGAAGACTTCGAGGCCGCGGTGGACAAGTGCCTGGAGTACATCCGCGCCGGCGACGTCTTTCAAGTCGTTATTAGCCAGCGGCTGAAGACGGCGATCCGGGTCCCACCGTTTGAAATCTATCGCACGCTGCGGGTGGTGAACCCCAGCCCGTTCATGTTCTACCTTCGCACGCCGGAGGTGACGCTGGTGGGCAGCTCGCCGGAGATCATGGTCCGCGTCATCGACGGCGTGGTGACGCTCCGCCCGCTGGCCGGTACGCGCCGCCGCGGGGCCAGCGACGAAGAAGACCGCCGGCTGGCCGCGGAGCTGTTGGCCGATCCCAAGGAGCGGGCCGAGCACGTGATGCTGGTGGACCTGGGCCGCAACGACGTGGGCCGCGTGGCCGCCTATGGCTCGGTCGAGGTCAGCGACGTGATGACCATCGAGCGCTACAGCCACGTGATGCACATCACCTCGAACGTCCGCGGCCGGCTCGCACCCGGCAAGACGGCCTTCGACGCCATGCGCTCGGCCTTGCCGGCCGGCACCGTCTCGGGCGCGCCGAAGGTGCGGGCGATGCAGATCATCGACGAGCTGGAGCCGCACCGCCGCGGCCCGTACGCCGGCGCGGTCGGCTACGTCGATTTCAACGGCAACATGGACACCTGCATCGCCCTGCGCACGCTCGTCGTCCAGGGCAACACGGCCTACATCCAAGCCGGCGCCGGCATCGTGGCCGACAGCGTGCCCGCGCAGGAATACGAAGAGACGCTGAACAAAGCCCGCGGGTTGCTGAAAGCGATTGAGATTACGGAGCGACGTGTAAATGGCGAGCGGGGGGCGTAAGCCCCTGATGGCGCGCCATCCAACGCGGCCTTCAGTCGCCGCTCAATCAGGGGGCTTACGCCCCCCGCTCGCCGGCGTGCGGCGCGGCTCTCAAAACACCGCCGGCTGATCTCGCCCTTGCTGCTTAACCGCCGGCTTGGGCGCCGCGGCGGGCTGAACGTCCAGCGGGGCCTTCTTTTCGCCCCCGGCCGGCAGCGGCAGCGGATCGCGGCGGGGCAGCTCTTTCGCTCGGTCGAAGAACTTGAGCGACCGCTCGGCTTGGCCGTCGTAGAGGAGCTGCGCGCCGACGAGGAACATCAGCTCGGCCGTCGGTTGGCGCTCGGCGGCGGCGGCCAGGGCGTCGAGGTGGTCTTGCTTCTCCCGCTGGCGGTTGCCGTAGACCGTGTCGAGCCGGAAGGCGGTCTTGGCCCAATTGGGGTGCAGCTTGAAGGCGTGCAAATAGGTGTCGGACGCCAGGTCGTAGCTCTGCATGGCGATCAGAGCTTGCCCGCGGCGCAGGTACGGCTCGACCAGGTCGGGCGTGGCTTGCACGGCCGACTTGTAGCGATCGTAAGCCAGCACGTAGTTGCCTTGAGCGAAGTAGCCGTCGCCCAGCTCCATGAACCTGGCCGCCCGCTGCCGGGCCGTGGGGTTGGAGACGAAGGCCGGCTTCTCGTCGCGATCGACTCGGGCCGCTTCGCGGGCCGCGATCACCTCGGGCCGCAGCGGCACGAAACCGGCTTGCCCGAAACCAGCTTGGCCGAAGCCGCCTTGCCCGAAGAGATCGACCCCCAGCATCCGCGCGGCGGCGGCTGGTCCGAAGATCTGCTCGGCCGGAATCACGACCGGCGGCAGGATCACGGGCGCCGGACGGAAATACGGCCGGTACCAGCCGCCGTACGGATAGCCCCAACCGGGATATCCCCAGCCGCCATATCCCCAGCCGCCATATCCCCAGCCGCCGTATCCCCACGGACCGTAATAGCCGTAGTCGTACGAAGGCTGATACCAGTACCGTCCGCCCTGCCACGCCTGGCCGGTCGAATAGTAGTGTCGAGCGCCGACCGCGACCGTGCCGCCCACCAGCGTGCCCGCCGGCGGGGGTCCAAAGACGCGCGAGCCGACCGTGACCTGTTGGTGGATCACCTGGGCGGTGGCCGGCACCGGCCAGAGTGCCCAGAGCGCGGCCGAGAGCAAACAGACAAGAACGGCAGATCGAGCGGTCATAGCAAGCCCCTCCTCTCCGTGGGTCGCGCTTCCAGCGGTACCCGGCAGGGCACGTTGAAGACGTGCCCCACGGCCACGTGGATTATCCATACCGCACCACGACAAGGCAACAGCCGGTGGGGTAGCGCACTGTGTTGGCCCTAATCGTCTTGGATGCTCGGCTCGCAGACCTCAGCCATGCGCAGGACATATGGCCCAGACTGGTGCATTATGCCAATGCGATCTCCCAAGTCCCACCTTACGTACCAATCAAGACCATTGAACAGTTTTTCCAGCGCCCCAGTTCGCATCCTCCAGGCCTTTGCTCGGTTGGCTTCGCCGCGAAAACGCCCTTCGCGGATCCCCCACCCCAACCCCATCGCCACCACGAGCGTCAGCCACAGCAAGTCGCGGATGGAGAAGCGAAATCGCATTGGGCATTCTCCTATTTCTTGGCGTACGACGACTAGTTGGACCGCACAAAGCACTGCCACTACCCACCAGCCGCTCCCGCCGCGCGGCTCAGGTCTTCGCCGCCAATTCGCGGAAGC
>JBGQHD010000852.1:0-2946 GCA_041497795.1 Planctomycetia bacterium | reverse complement strand
CGCGCAGCGGCGCATCGAACTGGCGCCGCTCGGCGGCATATGCGGTCGCCGCCTCGAGCGCGGCCCGCGCGATGCCCGTTGCCTGCGCTGCAATGCCAAGGCGACCGCTATCGAGGGATTTCATCGCGTAAATGAAACCAAGACTTGGCTCGCCGAGCAGATTCGCACCGGGAACACGCATCCCGTCGAAGTTGAGCTGCACAGTGGGCGAGGCGCGAAGTCCGAGCTTGTCTTCCTTCTTTCCGACGTGAAAGCCGGGAAGGTCAGGGGTAATGATGAAGGCTCCGATGCCACGCGCTCCCTTTCTCTGTTCGCTGGTATCGGTGCGCGCCATGGCAAGGATGACGTCTGCGTGACTGCCGCTCGTCACCCAGCTCTTCGTCCCGGTAAGGATCCAGTCGTCACCGTCACGAACCGCCTGAGTGGTAAGCGCCGCAGCATCCGAGCCCGCCTCGGGTTCCGAGAGGGCAAACGCGCCGAGCAGCTCGCCTCGCGCCATCGGGCGGAGAAAGCGGATAAAAGGGGGTCGGCCGATAGGATTCAAGGTGGATTCTAGGCCTTAATCAAGCGAACCCCGAGGCGTATGGCCGGTGATGTTTTGCGCTGGGCGACGGCGCAGCGTGGCCGGCGGACGGCAGGATCGTCGTGAGAAGGCATCGGATTGTCGGGTGGAGCGGGGTCGTGGTCTTTCTTGGGTCAGGCGTCGCGGCGGACCGGAGCATCCGGACTCCGGCTTCTGTTAGGGCCTGTCACGTGTGTAACCGATCGACGAGGCGGAAGAACACGCCCAACCAAGGATTCCAGCCCAGCAGGCGATAGATCAAGCGCCGGCTGGTGCGTACGATCTGGCACGGCAACCGCATGAAGGCGTTCAAGAACGTTTTGAATTCCATCCGCAACACGCGCTGTTTTTCCTGCCGTGGTTGCTCACCGCGTTGGCCGTCGCTCTCGGGCAGGTGCAGCGCCCACCAGGCTTTCAGGTTCCAGGCCAGTGACGTCATCACCATATAGGCCCAGTTGCTCACCAGGTTGTCGACCGGCGCCTGCAAGGCCCGCACGCCACCTTTCAATTGCGCGTGCAAGTTTTCCTGATCGCAACGATCGTTGGCCAACAACACGATCTCGGTCGCTGAATGCACGCGGTCGTTGGTCAGGTAGAAGAAGTAGCGATAGTCGTGGAACAACAGCGACTGGCCCTGGGTGACGTCCAGGTACTTTTTGGCCACGATCATCCGATACGCCTTCTGGCAGGCCACCGGACGATAGTCGAACTCGGCCACCTCCTCGCCGGTCAAGCGGATGTTCTTGAACTGGCGCTCGGTCACGATCCGCTCTTTGACTTTTGGGGGTCGCGCACGGGGCTGGGTTTTCACGCCATAGCGAGCCGGCCTGAGCAACGTTTGCCAGGCAGTTTTCGACAAATCGTCGGCCACAATGTGCAAGGCCGGCGTGCAGTCGGCGCCGAAGATGAACCGCACCCGCTCGTCCGCGCTCCAGCGGTCCAAGTGCTTGGTTTGCGTGAAGTCCGTGTCGCCACGCAACAGCACGCGGCGAAATCCGCCTTGCAAACAAACGTCCAGCGCGCGATCGACTTCCTCGGGACAGCCCTCGTGGCTCGGCCGGTTGCCCGAGCGATTGACCACGCTCAGCACCTCGCCCGTATTGGCCAGCGTCACGACCAGCGGATGATAACCCCAGTCGCCCTTGTAAGAAATGTCCATGCCCGCCTTGCACTCGCCCGTGGTGGGCACCAGCGTGCCGTCCATGTCGACGCGGGCTTCGTCGAAGAATGCGTGAGGTTGCCGAGCCCAGGCTTTGAGCCGCGTGTCGTTGAACACGTCCAAAAGCGCGCGGACGTCGTGGGACTGGAAGCGACGGCAGAAGTCGCCGGCCGTGGTGGGATCGGGGATGCGCCTGGCATTCACCGCGTCGAGATACACTTCGTCGTTGCGGCGCAGTTCGAGATCTTCCAGACAGGTGCCGTCGCACAGCGCGTTGAAGGCAAAGTTCAATACGTGGTCGCTCTCGTGGTAAGGCAGGTGCAGCTTCAGCAGGTGCAATCGCCGGTCGATGGCGTCGGCCAGCCCCAGTTTGCGCACCAGCAACAACATCGAGCCGATGCCGCCGTAGGTCATGCCGCGCGTGCGCTCGGCCAGCTCGTACTGGATATTGGCTGGCCGCAGCATCGGCTGATCGCAGCCCTGGCAATGGCCCTTATCCAACCGCTTCTCGATCCGCCGCTTGCCCGCCGCCAGTCGTCGTCGTATGCTGGTCTTCACTTGAAATCCCTCCGTGGCTGCGATGTTCCGAGTTTCGACACTCATGAAACACCGCAGAAACGCCGAGGGATTTCATTTTTTTCAAGATTCTCCGCAACTCAGCCCAAAGAGTTCGCTTGATTAGGGCCTAGTGACCCGACACTCCACGAAGCGTTCATTAGAGACGCCGGCGAATACGTGGAGCTAGCGGAAAGAGCCAACGGACCGATTACCAGGCCCGTTGACTCCGCTTATGTATGGGGCCACGCTTTGGAAGAGTGGGATCGGATCGCGCCTGACGTGCGAATTGCCAATCTGGAGACGAGCGTCACGACAAGCAACCAGTATTGGCCCGGAAAGGACGTCCACTATCGAATGAATCCGCAGAACGTGGGGTGCCTGGCCGCGGCCAAATTTGATTGCTGCTCCCTGGCCAACAATCATGTCCTCGACTGGGGCCCCGCGGGCCTGGTCGAGACGTTGCACACGTTGAAAGCCGTCGGTTTGAAATGTGCGGGCGCCGGCATCAACCGAAAAGAGGCCGCCACCCCTGTTGCGCTGGAGATTCCTGGGAAGGGGCGAGTGATCGTCTTCTCGTTCGGGTCCGTGACCAGCGGAATACCGTACTCCTGGGCTGCCAAAGAACACTGCGCCGGCGTGAACCTTCTTGCCGATATGTCAGAAAATG
>JBGQHD010000851.1:0-2947 GCA_041497795.1 Planctomycetia bacterium | reverse complement strand
TGTCCTGCGAACGCAGCTTCGCTTGCCCCGTTTTCGCGCGGCCTGTCCCGGTGATGCAGAAGTAGCTCGTCATGCCCGGCGGCATCTGGTCATCGGAGGGGCAATGAAAACACCGCGGCACGCGCGCGGCCAGCTTGCTGTTGTTTGGGCCGTTCCAAGGCTCCTTCATGTTGTAGGCAGTGAACAGCGCATTCTCTTCCAGGTGCGGCAAGATCAGCACCCGCCAACTGTGCATCGGCTTGCCGTCGGCATCGGCGACGTAAGGAGGCGGGAAGTGGCCGTGCAGGTCGCAGTAGTCATGTAGGGCGAGGGCGAGTTGGTGGAGGTTATTTGAGCATTGATAGCCGCGTGACGCTTCCCGCGGGCTGCTCACCGTCGGAAACATCAGGAGCAGGAACAGCAGGAATAGAAGAATGGCCATCAAGCCGCAGCCGACGTTGTTTGCCGCGCTGGTCCGGTGACGCTTGAAGATCGCGCGGTCGGCTGCCACGATCACGAACAATCCGGCCAACGTCATGCCCAGTCCGACCCATTCGAGCTGCGTCACGAGGGCGAGGCAGAGCGCC
The DNA here is from genome assembly GCA_041497795.1 of Planctomycetia bacterium. GTDB lineage: Bacteria > Planctomycetota > Planctomycetia > Pirellulales > S012-138 > JBGQHD01. Next base: position 2,381 of record JBGQHD010000851.1, on the reverse strand, counting down.
ACGCCCGCCGTGAGCTCGAAGAGCGCGCCCAGCCCGAACGTGTGCCGCGGCGATTGAGGTGCCTGGGACATGAGCATTTACCCTCGTTTCCCAGTGTCGTCATCTCGCTCCGCGAGATGATTCGTCTCGCGGAGCGACCGTGAATCGTTGGTGGCAAGGCCCAACTGGGCCGAAACTCGACAGCCCAGGCCGAAGGCCTGGGTCCGGAGATTACGTACCCGCGCGTAGCCCTGTAAGGGCGGAACTGCCGCCTCCGCCCAGGTGCGCCCCTTCAGGGCTTAGGTGTTCGTGTCCGACCGCGACCCAGGCCTTCGGCCTGGGCTGTCGAGTCTCGCCCCTTTCGGGGCTGATGCAGCGCGAGAACGCGGGTCGCCAATGCCTCACAACCTCGGAACGAGACGACGACGCACGCCGCCGCCGTTACTTCAGCTTCGCCGCTTCCGCCTCGATCGTCATCGCACCGTTCAACCCCGGCCGCAGCAGCAGGTCGGGGTTTTCGATCTCGGCCCAGACCTTCGTTTGGCCGCTGACGGGGTTGATCTCCGGGCTGACGAACACGACCTTGCCGGCGAACTGCGTTTCGCCGCTGCCGGGCACCATCACGGTGAGCGTCACGCGGCGGCCGACGGGCTCGCCCCGCAGGTCGCGGGCGTTGAGCAGCCCTTCGGCCCGCAGGCGGTTGATCCGCAGCACGCGGAGCACCGTGTGCCCTGCCTCGACGAACTCGCCGCGGCGGTGGAGGATTTGCACGACCATGCCGTCGATGGGCGAGACGACGTTGCGGCGCTCGATGCTCCGCTCGGCGATCTTCACGTCGTTGTCCTTGAGCCGCTCGGTGAGCTTGGCTTTGGCTAGCTCCAGCTCGGCCTGCTCGACCTCCAGCCCGGTCTTCTCGGCCGTAAGCCGCAGGCGGTCCATCTCGGTTTCCGAGACGCTCTTGCGGTATTTCTCGATCGACTCGATGGCCCGCCGCAGCTCGGCCTCGGCCACCTCGCGGGATTTCTTGTGGAAGCGGACGTGGACGTCGTTGCCGGCCTCCTTGGCGGCGATATCGCACTCGAAGCGGGCCTTGCGGGCGGCGAGCTGGGCGTCGCGGTCGTCGATCTGGGCCAAGAGCGTGCCCTCCTTGACCAACTGCCCCTCGCGGACGTGCATAGCCGACAGCTCGCCCGCCTCGCGGGCCGGCACCTCGACCTGCTCGATGAGCGTCAGCAGGACGGAATCGAGCTTGATCGGCTCTGCGGCGGAGGCGGCGGGGATCACGACGCCGGCCAACAAGCATGCCGCGGCAGTCAGCAGAGTGAGGCGAATCTTCATGAGACGGTCCCTAACGATCAGCGGCTGGAGAAAGAGAGCAACCACGAATAGCACGAATAACACGAATGGGTAGGTAGAGAAGACTCCGGAGGGTTCAACGCTTTCAGCGTAGGTATTCACGACGCACTTCATCGGCGCTGCAAATTCGAACTACTATCAGTCTTCATTCGTGTTATTCGTGTTATTCGTGGTTGCCTCTCCGCTTATCAGTGGGCCTACGCCCACCGCTCGCCTGAACTCAGAACCAGACCCACGTGTGCACCGCGTCGATCAGGTCGTGGAACCAGGTGTAGCCCAGCGACCGCTCGCCACAGGTGATGCGGCCGATGACCGTGGCGCCGGGACGGAGGCCGGCGATTTGGCTTTTGGTGCGGTCGTCGAACGATACGGTGACCAGCACGCTGCGGCCGTGGACTTCGTCGTTGTCGGTCGTTTCCGCCACGCGCTCGATGCGGCCGGCGAAGGTCGTCTCCGGGTCGGTGGCCAGGATGAACTCCACTTCGAGCGGTTTGCCCGTCTCGTGCTGGGCGGCCAGCACGTGGCCGACGTGCCGGTCGGGCACGTGCAGCTCGAGAACCCACTGCCCTTGCAGATCGGCAATCTGCATCAGCCGCTGGCCCTGCCGCACGGGCCGGCGGTCGAGCGTCTGCTCGACGTTCCAGGTGACCACCTGGCCGGCCGCCGGGCTGTAGACGGTCATTTCGCCTTGCTGGCGTTCGAGGATTTCGACCTGCTTGCGGAGCGACTCGACGCTCTTCTTCAGCTCCTCGGCCTCGGCCACGAGCTTGTCGCGCTCCTGGATTTCGGCGGCCGTGCGGGGGTTCTGCACTTGCAGGATCTGGATGCCGGCGGTGCGGAGGCGTTTCTCGGCGGTGCGGATTTCGCCCTGCACGCGGCTCAACTCGTAGTCTAGCTCCGTATTCGTGAGCACCGCCAACAGGCCGCGCTGCGGAGCGTCGCCGTCCTTCGCGGTCGGTTTCTCGGTCGCTTTCGGTTGGGGTTGCTCTCCCTCGCTTGCGCGTCGGGTTAGTGTAGGGCCCTCGCTTGCGCGTCGGGTTAGTGTA
>JBGQHD010000850.1:0-2967 GCA_041497795.1 Planctomycetia bacterium | reverse complement strand
CCCTTGAGGGCCGATTGGTGGGCGCAGATGCCCACGCAGGTCCAGTTCGCCGATTGCACGGCGTTGGGCCAGGGGGCGCGATTCTCCTGAAGCGCGCTCACGAACTCGTGCACCAGGTGCGGGTGCGAGCCGCCGTGGCCGCCCCCTTGGATGAACGACAGGTGCTCGGCGTCCTGGATCGTCGAGGTGAATTGCTGAATCTCCTTCGGCAGCAGGCGGGCGTAGTCGGGCACGCTGACCCGCTCGGCGATCTCCGGCTCCGGTTTCTTGGCCGTGTGCAGCACGTGCTCCTCACCCTCGACCAGCGCCCACTCGAAGCTCTTCTTGGTGCCGTAGACGTCGAAGCTTTCGCGGTATTGCCGGGCCGTATCGTAGAGGAATCGCCAGATGTGGGCCGCGATGTCCGAGTCGATGATCTTGATGTGGCACGACTCGACGGCGAACGTGTTGCCCGACTTCTTCTGAATGTCGTCGCGGACCGTGCCCGAGCCGAAGCACGAGACGTATTCCGCCCGGCCGTTCACCAGGCCCAGCACCGGGCTGACGACGTGCGTGGCGTAGTGCATGGGGATCATCCGCTCCCAATAGTCGGGCCAGCCGTCCATGTCTTGCGGGTGCGAGGCGGCCATGTACTGGATCTTGCCCAGCTCGCCCTTCTGATACATCTCCTTGATGAACAGAAACTCGCGCGAGTAGACGACCGTCTCGGCCATCATGTACTTCAGGCTGGTCGATTTCACCAGGTCCACGATCTGCTGGCACTCCTCGACCGTGGTGGCCATGGGCACGGTGCACATCACGTGCTTGCCGGCCTTGAGGGCGGCGATCGACATGGGGGCATGGTCGGGGATCGGCGAGTTGATGTGCACGAAATCGACCTTGGGGTCCTTGAGCACGTCGGCGTACTTGGTGTACCGCTTCTCGACCTTGCAGGCGTCGCCGATGCGGTTGAGCTTGTCGCGGTTTCGTTGGCAGAGGGCGTACAGGTTGGCCTGCGGGTGCTTCTGATAGATGGGGATGAACTCCGCCCCGAACCCCAGCCCGACGATGGCGACGTTAACCTTGCCGTTCATGCTGATCCTCGCTTGTGCCTGGTGCCGCTAGACCGTTAGAGCATTCGACGTCCCGTGATTCTATCTCAGGCGGCACGATTATCCACGCCTCCGTGGCGGCTGGGAAACTACGGCCCGCGAACTTCCGCGTCCTTATCTCTGGCTCGAAGGGCGTTCTGGAGCCGCTGGGCCCCCGCTTTCGTGGTCCGAGTTCCGCAAAGGTGGACCTCTTTGAGGGAAGGATGCGATTCCAATTGCGCTAACCCCGCATCGCTGATCTTCGTGCCGTACAAATACAGATACCGAAGCGTGGTTGCCTGCGTTAGGTGCCCCAGCGCGGCATCGCTAACCGTCACATTTTGCAGCCAAAGCCTTTTGAGCTTGGGAAGCCGAGAAACCTCGGCAAGCGTCTTATCGCTCACCTCGAGTTCCACCAGCGAAAGCGACGTCAGGGTGTGCAAACTCCACGAGACATTGTGGCCGTCCGTTCGCATACGAAACAGGCACAGGGATTGAAGTGGCAACCCCTGCAAATGCCCAAGGCCCCGGTCCGTGACCCGCGGGCAGTGCAAAACGAGCTCCTTTAGTTCGGGCAGATGACGAAGGGGCTCCAAATCGTCGTCCGTGGCGGTTGCGTCAAGGGTCACGCGCGTCGAACGTGCATCGATTTGGACCTGTGCGCCGGCCTTAAGCAAGCGACTGACCGCGAGCTGTTGTTGAAAGCTCCTCTGCGCCGGGGCGGCGATCCACAGCAGCACCGCGAGAGCAAAGACGGCAAACAACAACGAGCGCAAGCCGAACTGGAAAGGCCGCGACGGTTGCTCGGCACCGGTAGTTGCTCGGTAGAAGATCAATCGATGCGCTAACCAGCCGATCAGTCCTAGGACGGCGCCCACCGCCGCGCCCGCCGGCAAGCTGGTCAAAACGGCAGAGCGCAGCGATTCGGTGCCGAAGCGAGCGGTTGGTTTCCATTCCACGGCGGCTGCGATCACCCCGAGCATTACCACGGCCGCCATGCCGACGAATAGCCCGATCAGCGGCGCCCAGAAAGCCGCGCGCAGGCGATCCCGGCCGAAAGCCAACGCTCCGCCAGTCAAGAACACGGCGGCACCGATGACCCACCGCCAACGCTCTTGCTGCGTCGGGTTGTTCATCTCGATGAAGAAGTAGCTGCCCAGCAGGGCCGCGGTGATCGCGCCGGCCGCGAGCACCGAACCGTAGCACTTGCGTATCCTGCGCTGGGGCAACTCTTGGCTGACGGTGGCCATTTGACCAATTCCCAGCCTCGTACGGGCGTGTTGGGCGATTACGGCTCGATGTCCTGCTCCACTTGTCGCAGCGCATCTAAGAGCGACTCGATGTCGGCCGCGTCGATGTTAAGGCGCATGCTGGACCGTGCCGGCGAGCGGCCGATGACCAAAAAGCACCTTGGCGGTCCCTCGTTGTCCCTCACTAGCGAAACGGTGGCGCTGCCAAAGCGGCCGATAGCGAGCGTATCGTCAGCTTCGCTCCATTTGCGCTCTGGCGGGGCAGAGCGCACCGCGTCCAAGAAGTGCGCTGCTTTGGAAACAACAGCCAAGTCTTGCAACTGAAAAGCCAAGTAGCACTGCGGACCATCGATCTCCAGCAGGCATTCACGAGTATCGGGCAACCCGTCGACAGCGACGTCCCATTCTCCAGACGAGCCATTGGCGACCAACGCAAGCCCTGCGTCAGTCGAGGTCTTGGCGGCTTGGTGGTTCACGTCAGGGCTCCTTGCTGAAGTGTCTCTCAAGCTACGAGATGGCCGTCTTGATCGACTCGGAAGTAGTCTCGGCTCCGCTCTTTCGCTGCATCAGAGCATTCGCCCTCATGCCGGTGCATTCAACTCGGGCGCTTGGTCCGGCCGTTCTTTCCTAAGCGAGACCGCCTTTTG
>JBGQHD010000849.1:0-2968 GCA_041497795.1 Planctomycetia bacterium | reverse complement strand
CGGAAGGGGAATCGGAAATGAGGCCGCCGTACCCCGAAGATTGGCTGATTGTCGAGGGCGTGATGGTAACGTGCGCGGGGAGCGCTAAGCCGCAAGCGGCGGGAGGGGCCGGAAACGTGAACATCGCGCCGATGGGGCCGATCGTGGACGAGGCGCTGCGGCATCTGATCCTCCGGCCGTATCAGACGTCGCGCACCTACGCCAACCTCAAGCGCACCGGGCAGGGGGTGTTCCACGTCACCGACGACGTGGAAATGCTGGCTCAGGCCGCCGTCGGCGAAGTCGAGCCGCCGCCGGCCATGCTTCCCGCGGTCGCCGGCGATCGGCCGTTTGCAGGCCGGATCATCGCCGACGCCTGCCGGTGGTACGCCTTCCAAGTCGTTCGCCTGGACGACTGTCAAGAGCGGACGCACATCGAAGCCGAGGTGATCGCCAGCGGCGTCTTGCGCGATTTCCTCGGCTTCAATCGGGCCAAGCACGCCGTGCTGGAGGCGGCCATCCTGGCCACGCGCACGGCGTTCCTGCCGGCCGACGAAATCCGCGCCGAACTCCGCCGACTGAAGCCGCTGGTCGAGAAAACCGGCGGGCCGGCGGAGCATCGGGCGTTTGAGTTCCTGACCGCCTTCGTCGAACGAGCGCTTGGTTCGACGGCTTAGGCAGTGCGTCACAGGGCGCACGGCCGGCACAACCGTCGCTTACGGAGCGGCCGGGAAGGGCGCTGCCCATCCAGTCGCTTTGCATCGCGTTTTAGCCCATCGCCGGCCGGGAATTGCATTGGCTGCGCGGCGATCAGGCTGTCCCGTTCAGAAGCCCGAGCGGCGAGCATTTTGGCGGCAAACCCCGTATTTTCGCGGCAAAAATGGCGGGCCGCTTGTCCGCGGCACGCTGTGTGCTACCATGCAATAGCGGTTACACAATCCTGGCCAACGGCGGCGCGCTTGGCTGCAATTTGTGATGAATCGAGGTCTCCCCATGCGCCGGACTACATCCCTGACAGTCGGCCTCGTCTGCCTGGCCCTGGCCGCCACGCCCGCGAAGGCCCAGGATTGGGCCCAGTCGATGTTTCGCGAGCTGTCGCACGATTTCGGCACCGTGGCCGCCTACGGCAAGACCGAGTACCGGTTCCCGGTCACGAACAAGTACAAGGAGGACATGCACCTGATCGACGTGCGCTCCAGTTGCGGCTGCACGTCGCCGTCGATCACCAAGCAGACCTTGAAGACGGGCGAGACGGCCGAGGTCGTCGCCGTGTTCAACACGCAATCGTTCCGCGGCCAGCGCAGCGCAGTGCTCACCGTGACGTTGGGCGAGCCGTATGCGGCCCAGGTGCAGTTGCGGATCAGCGGCTTCATTCGCGGCGACGTGGTGCTCAACCCGGCCAGCGTGAACTTCGGCCGCGTCCGACAGGGCTCGCCGGCCGAGCGGACCATCGACATCTCCTACGCCGGCCGGAACGACTGGAAGCTCATGGACGTGCGCTCGGCCAACGAATACTTGCAGGCCGAACTCAAGGAAACGCGCCGCGGCGGCGGGCTGGTCGATTACCGCTTGACAGTGCGGCTGAAAGAGGGGGCCCCACAGGGCTACCTCAACGACCAGTTGTCGCTGCTCACCAGCGACGCCCAGGGCAACCGCATCCCGCTGGATGTCGAAGGCAAGATCGAGTCGGACGTGACGGTCAGTCCCTCGCCGCTGGTCTTCGGCACGGTGAAGGCGGGCGAACAAGTGTCCAAGAAGATCGTCGTTCGCGGCACCCGCCCGTTCCACCTGACCTCGGTCAATTGCCCGGAGTGCTTCTCGGTTGAGCTGGGCAAAGAGGCCAAGACCTTCCATGTGGTGGACGTGAAGTTCCAGCCCACCAAGCCCGGCAGTCTGACGGGCAAGATCCGCTTCGAGACCGACCTGGGGCCGAACGTCGGCGTCGAAGTCCCGGCCCATGCTCAAGTGGTCGCCGACGAGGCCAAAAAGCCGTAAGGCGATCGTCAAGTAACGCTAACCGCCAGAAGCCCGGCTTCTCCAAGAAGCCGGGCTTCTTTTGTGAATGCGCCGGCGTCCACCGTCTGCCGGGTCTGCCGGCACTCGCCCAACGCGCCGAGAGAGGTTATTCTGTACCTTCCCGCGTGACTGCATTTGGTTCCCGCCTCGATCGCGCCACACGCCCTTGGCCGGCGCACATCGTCCTCAGGTGCACCCCATGAAACGGACCTTCTCGATTGTTTGGCTTTGGCTGCTGGTCGCCGGTGCTCAGCTCGTCTCGATGGCAAAGGCGGCCGACGAGCCGAAGCTGGAGCTTCGCAAGGGAGACCACATCTGCATCATCGGCAACACCCTGGCAGAGCGGATGCAGCACTACGGCTGGTTGGAGACGTTTCTGCACCAGCGGTTCCCCGAGCACAACCTGGTAATCCGCAACCTGGGTTTCTCGGGCGACGAGCTGACGCTGCGGCTGCGGTCGATGGACTTCGGCACGCCCGACCAATGGCTCTCCGGCTCCGCCCCCGTGCCGCAGCCGGGCAAGCTCAACGCCGATGCCCCGGTGCGCAAGAACCGGTTTGAGCTGACCGAGACCAAGGCCGACGTGATCTTTGCCTTCTTCGGCTACAACGAATCATTCGCCGGCGAGGCGGGGTTGCCTAAGTTCAAGCAAGACCTCGAAGCGTTCATCAAGCATACGCTCTCGCAGAAGTACAACGGCAAGACTGCGCCGCGGCTCGTCCTGTTCTCGCCGCCCGCGATCGGATGGCCCTCCTCTCTCGGTTCCTACGATCCACGGGAGACGAACGCCCGAATCGAGGTTTACGCGAGTGCGATGGTTGCGGTGGCCAAGGCCCAGAAGGTGCCTTGCGTTGATCTCTGTTCGGCGTTTCGGTCGTGGAGAGCCAGCGCGACAACCACTGTCAACGGCGTCCACTTCACGGATGCCGGCGATCTGATGCTGTCTGGAATCATCGAAATGGCCCTCTTCGGG
>JBGQHD010000848.1:0-2970 GCA_041497795.1 Planctomycetia bacterium | reverse complement strand
CGGTCGAAGCGGCCCGGCCGCAGCAGGGCCGGATCGAGCACGTCGGGCCGGTTGGTGGCGGCCACCACGATCACCGCCTCGTCGGGCGTGAAGCCGTCCATCTCGCTGAGGATTTGGTTGAGCGTCTGCTCGCGCTCGTCGTGCCCGCCGCCCAGGCCGGCCCCGCGGACGCGGCCCACCGCGTCGATCTCGTCGATAAACAGGATGCACGGCGAGTTGTCGCGGGCGGTCTGGAACATGTCGCGCACGCGGCTGGCCCCCACGCCGACGAACATCTGGATGAACTCGGAGCCGTTGATCGAGAAGAACGGCACGGCGGCCTCGCCCGCCACGGCCCGGGCGAGCAGCGGCTTGCCGGGGCGCGGCGGGCCGACCTGCAGCGTGGGCTTGGGGATGCGGCCGCCGAGGCGCTGGAACTTCTCGGGGTTCTTCAGGAAGGCGACGATCTCCTCCAGGTCGCTCTTGACGTTCTCCAGACCGGCTACGTCGTTGAAGGTGACGCTCTTCTTGTTGGCGTCGTAGCGCTTGGCCGGGCTCTTGCTGAACGTGCCCAGGAAGCCGGAGCCCATCATCTGGTTCTGTGCTCGGCGGATAAAGAAGAACAAGATCAGCAGGAAGACGAGCGACATGGCAAAGTAGAACAGCAGCATCGACCAGCCGGAGTCGGTGAGCGCCTCGTTGCGGACTTCGACGCCCTGGGCAACCAGCTCTTCGGTCAGCTTGGGGCTCTCCCTAAGCGCGGGACTCAATTGCATCTCGAACTTCTTTCGCGGCAGCGGCTTGTCGGCGCCGGCATCGTCGCTGGCCGTGATGGGGTCGAAGAACTCGCCCGTCAGATGATAGTCATGGATCCTGACGGATTTGACGTTCGTCAGCTCGTGACGCTTGGCGGCGAATTCCTTGTCCTTCTCCTCTTTGGTGATCTTGCCGGCGGCCGCGGCGGCAGTCAGCGCCGAGTCCAGCTCCGCCACGCTGCGGACTTCCTGCTCTTCACCCGGCTTGCCGATGACCACCTTCTTGGTCTTGTTCTTCCACAATTGGTTGACGAAGGTCGGGTTGTAGTCGATCTTCAGCGGCTGGTCGCCGGAGCGGAAGAACCACAGAAACAGCACGGCCAAACCGACCAGCAGAATGAACACGGCCAGGGTGTTATTTGGGCGGCGAGCCGCCGGCCGCTGACCGTTGCCATTGCCGCTGCCGTTGGGCCCTGGGGGTCCGGCCGGCGGCCGAGTGGGATTCTCCATAACTTCCTTCACTTTTTCGCGTGCGGAGGATAGGCGAGCTGTCCCGCCAAGTGATATCCTCAAGGCGATAGTCTAGTCGATGGCTGGATTCTTTTCGATGCGGGTCTGGCCCTGGCGCGAAAACTCCGGACACTAAAACTCCGGACACTAACCCGACGCGCAAGCGAGGGAGAACCGCCGTTCTCCGTGGCTGGTCGCAATTCTCCCTCGCTTGCGCGTCGGGCTAGTGTAGGGGTCGGGTTCGGATTAACCGCAAGGGATGTCCCATGAGCAACTTGCCCAGGCTTCGGCGAGCGCAGCGGGGACTACTATTCTTGCGAGATGGGGCGGAAAGAAAAGACCAGGCCGCCCCGCGTCGGCCGCGGTCGCGCCCAACCTGGCTGGGACGCTCTTTGGCGTGGGCGCTGTGCTGGGGGTGTTCATGCGCCCTTTTCGCGGCCGAGCCCCCACTCGTGGCGCCCCCGGCGACGCACGATCTGCCGGCCCTTTGGGCGGCGCTGGCCGAGCCGGATGCGGCCCAGGCGCTGGCCGCCGTTGGCCACTTGGTAGCCGTACCGGAAAAGGCCGTCGAGTTTCTCGGCCCGCGATTGCATCCCGCCGAATTGGCGCCCGACCAGGTCCGGCGGCTGATCGCCGATCTGGACCACGACGAGTTCGCCGTTCGGGAGAAAGCATCTCGCGAGCTGGCCGAGATGGGTTCCGCGGCGGCCGGCGAGCTGCGGGCCGCGCTGGCCAAGGCCGAATCGCCGGAGGCCGGCCAGCGGCTGCGCCGGCTGCGCGATCTGGCCGTCTCGCCCACGATCTCAAAGCCCGGCGAGCTGCAAGCCCACCGGGCGATCTGCGTGCTGGAGCGCATCGGCGGCGAGCCGGCGCGGCGCGTGCTTTCCTACCTGGCCGCCGGCGCGCCGGCCGCGCGGCAGACCCGGCATGCGACCGAGGCGCTGGAGCGCCTGGCCTTGCGCCGCAAACTGGCGGGCGACGCCAACCCGACGCCAACGCCCACCTCTCCCCAGCCGGCCGGCACCACGGAAACCTCGGCCAGATGCCTGCCCGAGCTGATTCGCTCGTTCGGCACGCCGGCGGCCGCGTATCAGGCGTGCTTTAGTCCCAAAGAGAACCTGCTGGCCACGTGCAGCGGCGACCGCGAGCGCGGGCAGGTGCTGCTCTGGAACCTGACGACCGGCGACCAGGTGCGGGGCCGCATGGATTTGCCCTCGGCCGCCACGTGTTTGTGCTTCAGCCCTTGTGGCCGATTGCTGGCGGCCGGCGGCGGCCAGTGGCCCGGCGACACGGGCGGCTGGATCAGCGTCTGGGACCTGGAGTCCGGCGAGGCGATCTTGCGGCCGCCGCCGGATTTGCAGGCGATCTACACCGTCGCCATCTCGCCCGACGGCGGCTGGCTGGCGGCGGCCGGGCATGACGGCCGCATTCGGCTCTGGGAGCTGGCCACCGGGCGTCTCGCGTTGCCGCCGCTGGTGCATCCAGGCAACTCGGGCGAAGCGGCCACCAATGTGTTCGAGATCGCCTTCAGCCCCGACGGCACGCGGCTGGCTTCCTGCGGCGGCGCCGGCTACAACGCCAGCACGCGGGGAAAAGTGTGCCTCTGGGACGCGCTGCGCGGCGAGAAGTTGCAGGAAATCTCCGGGCACACCAAGCCGGTGTTCAGCGTGGCCTTCAGTCCCTGCGGCCGCCATCTGGCCTCGGCCGGCGGCGACCAAACCGTGCG
>JBGQHD010000847.1:0-2972 GCA_041497795.1 Planctomycetia bacterium | reverse complement strand
TGCCGGCGCGGCGGCGTGGCGAGATCGCGGCCTCCGGCGTTTACCCGTCCGCGGCCCCGCTGGTCTACGAAGACGGGCAGCTCCGCGGCGAGAGCTTCGATCTCTGCCAGGGCATGATCGCCGTCAAAGCCATGCCGGACAACGACGGCCGCGTGCGGCTGGAAGTCGTGCCCGAACTGCACTACGGCGAGGCGCAGCGCCGCTTCACCAGCGCCGAAGGCATTCTCAATCTCGAAACCGGCCGGCCGCGCAAGGCCTTCGCCAAGCTCACGCAAGAGGTCACGCTGTCGCCCGGCGATCTCTACGTGATCGGCAGTTCGCAAGCCAAGCAGGGCAGCCTGGGAGACTATTTCTTCACCGCCGAGCCCGGCAACACACCGCACGCCAAGCTGCTGTTCGTCCGCCTGGCCCACACGCAGAACGACGGGCTGTTCTCGCCGGCGACTGCGCCAGCAGCGACGGAACCGGATGGAGCGGCCGCGCCCGCCGAAGCCCCCGCCAACGAAGGCGGGGCCCACGATGGCCGGCAACGGTAAAGATTACAAAGCGGGTCCAGGAAAGCAGGACGCCGATTGCGTCTTAGGCGGCACCCTCATTTTTCCTTGTAGCCCCAACGCAGGAGACACGGATATCGCGGATGACACGGATTCACTTCGCCGTATCCGTTGCATCCGCGTTATCCGTGGTCAAAACCGTCGCATCTCGTCCGTCGTTGCGGCCGCGCTGGAACACTTGCAGGCGTTCGATTTCGGGGGCGTCGCGCACGCCGGCTGGTGGAACGCGAGTTGCACTTCATGAGTGGCTTCTCGCAGTGCGCCGGTTGGGAGCGTTGATAGCGTTCATCAGGCGCACCCCCCTTCTGCACCCATCTCCCCCAGGTGATCTGAATGCCATTGCTGACCGACGCGCCCGGCCGCCGGATTGGTTTGTCTGCTTTCATTCTGTCGGCAGCCGTATTCACGGGCGTCGGCCGCGCTCAGCAGATCGCCAGCCGCGATCCGGGCATGGCCGGCACGCAGCCCGCCGCGCACGTGCAGCCGGCGTCGCACGTGTCGTCGGCCAACAACGGTTTGCGGCCGATCTTCCAATCGCGGCCCGGCGAGCACCCGCTGATGCCCGCCGTGCGCTGGGCGGACGCCGGTATCAAGCAAATCGAGAGCCTCCACGACTACTCGTGCACATTCGTCAAGCGCGAGCGCGTGGACGGCGAGGTGACGCCCTACAGTCACATGCGGCTGAAGGTCCGGCATCGGCCGTTCAGCGTGTACATCCACTTCGATGGCCCCGCGGACCAGCGAGGCCAGGAGGCAATCTACGTCGAGGGCCGCAACGACGCCAAGCTGCTCGCCCACGGCGTGGGCATCAAGGCCATCGTCGGCACCGTGGCCCTCGAACCGACCAGCCCGCGGGCGATGGCCGGCAGCCGGCACCCGATCACCAACATCGGCATCCTGAACATGACCAAGATGTTCCGCGACCAGGGGGCTTACGACACGCAGTTCGGCGAATGCGAGGTGCGTTTCCTGCCGGGCGCCCGGGTCGGCGGGCGGCTGTGCACCTGCATGCAGATGGTGCACCCGATCCCGCGGCGCGAGTTCAAGTACCACATGGCCCGCGTCTTTATCGACGACGAGCTGAACCTGCCGATCCGCTTCGAGACCTACGACTGGCCCAACCGCCAGGGCGAAACGCCGGTGCTCAACGGCGAGTACACGTTCCTCAATCTGAAGCTGAACAACGGCTTTACCGACGTGGACTTCGACGTGCGCAACCCGCGGTACGGCTATCGGTAGGATCACCCGGCGAGCGGGGGGCGTAAGCCCCCTGATAACGTGGGATCGTCGCGGTCGGCGGAATCATCAGGGGGCTTACGCCCCCCGCTCGCCGGTTCGATTCCGGTCAGATTGCAGGATCGCCGCTCGTCTCCCCGTTGCCTTCTCGCTTCGCGGGCGATAGCGCCTCGACGGCCGACACCAGCAGCCGGTCTTGCCGCGGCGCGACGCTCCGCAGGTCCAGGAGCAGTCGGTCTTCCTTGACGCGGCCGACGACGCTCGGCGTGCCGACGCGCAGCGCCTTGGCGAATTGATCGACGCTCATCTCGCGCGGCGCGAGCGATACGCACCAAGTGGGCATCTGCTGTGCGGGAATCGAGCCGCCGCCGAGATAGGTGACGTCGGCCACGGCCTGGGCGTCTTTGACCGCGCTGGCAGCGGCCATCTGCGTGGCCAGTCGCTCGGCCCGGTTCTGGAGATTCTCGATCGACGTGCTGAGGAAGTGGAGCAGCGGGATTTCCTCTTTCGCCTTCTCGGGGTCGCGGTAAATCCGCAGCGTGGCCGCCAGCGCGGCGAACGTGAGCTTGTCCACGCGCAGCGCCCGCATCATGGGATGCGACGAAATCCGCTGCACCAGGTCGCGTCGGCCGATGATGATGCCGCATTGCGGACCGCCCAGCAGCTTGTCGCCGCTGAAGAGCACCAAGTCGGCGCCGGCCCGGATGCTGTCGGTGGCGACCGGCTCGCCCACGAAACCGAACTGGCCGAAGTCCACGAGCGCCCCCGACCCAATGTCGTGGATCACCGGCAAGCGGTGTTTGCGGCCTAGCGTGACCAGATCAGCCAGCGGCACGTCCTCGGTAAAGCCGACGACGCGGAAGTTGCTCGTGTGCACGTGCAGCAGGGCGGCCGTGCGGTCGCCGATCGCCTGTTCGTAATCCTTGAGGTGCGTCTTGTTCGTGGTGCCGACTTCGCGGAGCGTGGCGCCGCTGGTGGCCATCACGTCGGGCAGGCGGAAGCTGCCGCCGATCTCGATGAGCTGGCCGCGCGAGGTGATGACCTCTTTGCCCGCGGCCAAAGCCGCCAGCGTGAGCATCGTGGCCCCGGCGTTGTTATTGACGACGCAGGCGGCCTCGGCCCCGGTGAGCTGCCGCAGCAGCCCCTCGACGGCCAGCACGCGCTGCGAGCGCTGGCCGGTCT
>JBGQHD010000846.1:0-2994 GCA_041497795.1 Planctomycetia bacterium | reverse complement strand
GGCGCCAAGAGCGAGGTGGTCGCCGCGTCGCGGAACGCGGACGTCCGGCCTCCCGTGGCCCGGCTGGTCGTGGCCACCGGCGACGTGACCATGCGTCCCGCCCCGGAGGCCGACTGGTCCGCCGTCTCCCCCTCGCCTTCGTCCGCGGTCCCCTGCCAGCCGGGGACGACGCTCCGCACGCAGCCGGGCGTGCGCTGCGAGATGCAGACCGCGGAAGGCTGCGTGATCCGCATGAACGACGACTCGGAGCTGACCGTCCGCTCGGCCCGCAGCCTCGAACTGCACAAGGGGCAAGTCTGGTGCTCGGCCCCCGACGACGTGGCGATGGAGGTCTCGACGTCGGTCCCGGCCGAAGACTCCGCGCCTTGCACCAAGAACGCGGCGCCGCCGGTCGAGCGAAGTTGGACGTTCAGATGTCCCTCCAACGCCTCCCTGATCTCGGCCGTCGGCGAGAAAGGCGACGTGCGGTTGACCGCTGCCCGCGGCGAAGTGGAAGTCCGCGCCGGCGAGGCCAGCCGACGGCTGCCGCCAGGCCAGACGGTAAGCATCCGCGACGGGCAATTCGCGCAGCTCCCGCATCACGAGGACGCGTTGCTGGCCGCCACGTGGATCGACGCGCTGCTGGTCAAGAAAGGGCACGCCGACCCCGAGCTGCTCGCCCGCGTTAATGGCCTGCTCGCCCAGATCGGCCAGGCCAAAGCGTCGTTCCTCTACGAGCAGGAGCTGCGCGGCTTGGGCGAGCATTGCGTGCTGCCGCTCTTGCGATACGTGCAATCATCGCCCTCCGCGGACGAGCGCGAGCAGCGCCACAAGGCCATGCGGATCGTCGCTGACCTGGCCCCCTCGTGGACCGTGGGCGACTTGATTGGGCTGTTGGACGACGACGATGACGAGGTCCGTTTCCAAGCCGCTGCGGCCCTGCGCCGGCTGACCGGCCAGAGCCACGGCCGCGAGCCGCAAGCCTGGAAGAGCCCCCGGACCGACTGCACGCCAACCGTTGCCATCTGGCAAACCTGGTGGACGAAGAACCGGATTCGCTATCCCGTTCCGGAGTTCACCAAAGAGGTGCCTGCGCTGCAAAAGGGGAGCAAGAAGACCTGAGCCGGTTCTACGCTACACGGCGTTACTCTGTGCCCCACGCCCACTCGCCGCGCTCCACGCTCCAATCGTTGCCGAAGAAGCGGCCACGCGCACGCCGCGCGTTCCCTGGGTGAGCACGTCGGCGCGTTTCCAGCATCAGCACCTGCTCGGCGGGCGACTCCATCGCCGCAAAGACATAGCCGCCCCGCAGGGCGTCGTGATTGAGCGTGCCGTCGTCGCAATGTTCAATTGGGAGCCTTCGGCTCGCAGTTCGCATAGGGCGAGATCTCAGCGTCGCGGCGTGGAGTGCCGTCGCGGTGCTGGGGCTGACGGCCGGCGATCTGTGGTCGGGCAGCGGCAACTTCCACTGGGAAGAAGTGCTGGAGCGGCGTTTTGCGGAATGTCACCCGCTTTTGGTGGGCACAGCCCACCCTACGACATCTACCCCACCAACTGCCTTTCCCGCTTTCGCCGCTCCGATTCGCGCAAGATCACCTTTCGCAGCCGGATCTTCTTGGGCGTTACCTCGACCAGCTCATCTTCCGCGATGTACTCCAGGGCCACTTCCAGGGTCATCTCGCGGGGCGGCTTGAGGATGATGTTCTCGTCGCTGCCCGAGGCGCGGACGTTGGTCAGCTTCTTTTCCTTACAGGGATTGACCGGCATGTCGTTGTCGCGGCTGTTTTCGCCGACGATCATGCCTTCGTACACGTCGTCGCCCGGGGCCACGAACAGCACCGACCGCTCTTGCAGGTTGTTGAGGCCGTAGGCCACCGCCCGGCCGGAGATCATCGACACGAGCACGCCGTTCGAGCGGCTGGGCACGTCGCCCGTCAGCGGCTGGTAGCCCTCGAAGCGGTGGTGGATGACCGCCGTGCCCTGCGTGGCGTTGAGCAGCGGCGTGCGGAGGCCGATCAGCCCGCGGGCGGGGATCGAGAACGTGACGTACGTGTACTCGCCGTGTTGCTCCATGTGCTTCAGCTCGCCGCGGCGGGCGCCGACCATCTCCATCACCGGGCCGAGCTTCTCGGTGGGCACCTCCACCACGAGCGACTCCCAGGGCTCTTCCTTGCGGCCGTTCCGCTGGTGCAGGATGACCTTCGGCTTGCCGATGGCCAGCTCGTAGCCCTCGCGGCGCATGGTCTCGATCAGTATGGCCAGGTGCAACACGCCGCGGCCCGAGACGAGAAACTTCTCTGCGGTCTCGCCGTCGCGGACCCGCAGGGCGACGTTGCGTTGCAGTTCGCGATTGAGCCGCTCGCGAATCTGACGTGTCGTGACGTACTTGCCGTCGCGCCCAGCCAGCGGCGAGGAGTTGATCGTGAACACCATCTCCACGGTCGGCTCATCGACCGTGAGCCGCGGCAGGGCGCGGGGCGTCTCCGGGTCGGCGATCGTGTCGCCGATCTCCACGTCTTCCAGGCCGACCACCGCCACGATGTCGCCGGCCGTGCCCTCCTCGACCTGCACGCGGCCGAGGTTGTGGAACACGAAAAGCTTGGCGACCTTGGCTGGCTCGATGAGGCCGTCTTTCATCAGGGCCACGTTCTGTCCTTGGCGGATGACGCCGGACTGGACGCGGCCGATGGCGATGCGGCCGACGTACTCCGACCAATCGAGCGTCGTGACGAGGAGCTGCAACGGATCCTCGGGATGCACGTCCGGGCCGGGGATTTCCTTGAGGATCATGTCGAGGAGCGGCCGCATGTCGCCGGTGATCGCTTCCCCCTCGCTCGCGCGTCGGGCTACTGTCTCGTCGGCGGTGGCGTACCCCTGGCGGCCGCAGGCGAAGAGGTGCGGGAAGTCGTGCACCCGCCCCTCGCGGTCGAGGTCCATGATCAGCTCAAAGGCCTCGTCCAGCACCTGGTGCGGCCGGGCGTCGGAGCGGTCGATCTTGTTGATGACGACGATCGG
>JBGQHD010000845.1:0-2998 GCA_041497795.1 Planctomycetia bacterium | reverse complement strand
CGATTGCTGCAAGGTGCGGTGACGCCGTTACCGGTTGGGCCAGCCCAGCGCCCGATAGAGACGGAACTGGGCCTCGCTGTAGTCGGCCGTGGCGCGAAGATATTCACTCTGTGCCTGGTCGAGGGCCTGCATCGCCTGGAGCACCTCGAGGGGCAGGCCCTGCCCGTTGCGGATCCGCTTCAGATTGCGGTGGTAGGAGTCGGTCGCGGTCTTGAAGCCCTGCTCGGCCCGGACGATCTGACCCTGGCGGGCTTGGACTTGGGCGTGCGCCTCGACCACCTCTCGCGCCACGCGGTTCATCACCCCCACGTCGCGCTGCCGGGCTTGACGGAGCCGAGCGCCGGCCTCCTCGCGGGCCGCCACGTCGCCCAGGCCCAGGTTGCGGATTTGCCAGACGGCCATGGCATCGACATCGAAGCGGTCGTGGAAGGTGCCGATGTCGCCGCCCCGGCCGCCGCCGAAACCCCCTTCGCTGATGCCCAGCAAGATGCTCGGCACCAGCGGCGCGTACTGCTCCCGCCGCAGCGTCTCGACGGCGGCGGCCACCAGGGCGCGACTCTCGCCCAGCTCCGGACGGGTCGAAAGGGCCGTCGCCACCAGCTCCCGCGCCGGCGTTTCAACGGCCACCAGGTCGACGGGCACGATCGTGGGTTCGGCCGGGTGCAAGGGCAGCGTGGCATCGACACTCAGCAGCTCCGCGAGCTGGGCGCTGGCCACCCGCGCGGCTTCCTCCGCCCGCTGGACATTGTTCTGCCGCAACACCAGCTCGGTCTGCGCCCGGTCGGCATCCGCCTGCGCCCCCTGGCCGGTGCGGGCAAACTCTCTCGTCATGTCGGCGAGCTGCTGGGCGTTGCGCAGTGTCTGCCCGGCAATGGCCTGCTGCTGCAATGCCCGCAACAGGCTGAGATATGCCAGCGAAGTTTCCAGAAGCGTATCGTTGAGCGTGGCGTTGAACGCGGCGTGGCTGGCGGCGGTGCGGGCCTCGGCCACGTGCGGTTGGAAGATCGCGTCGGCCACGTGGAAATTGGCAACAACCCCGGGCGCACGGGGCAATCCCGCGCCGATCGATCCGGTCCCCAGCCCGGCATTGAGCGCCCCCCGGCTGACGTCCAGGATGCCGCCACCGGTTTCCTGCATCGGGCCTTCTGTCTTGTTGTAGCTGACGCCGGCCTGGATCGAAGGGAGCCACAGCGCGCCGGCGGCCCGCGATTGGGCGTACGCCGCGCTCACGGCCTCCTGGGCGAAGGCGACACGTGGGTTTTGTCCCGAGGCCAACGACAGCGCCCCGGCAAAGTCGATGGTCGCGCCGGGCACATCGGCAGGGCCGGGGGCAGGAATCCCAGCGGCTGCCGGCGGGGGACCGCCCGCCGCGGACGCCGGTGGGGCAGGGACTGGCTCGCCGGCGGGCGCGGGTGGCGCTCGCTCGGCGTAACGCACCGGGCAAATCTGGCCGTTCAACCGGGCTGAGGGCAGCGTCGGCGTGGGGCAGACATTCCTGTCTGCCTGGCAGGCACGAATGCCTGCCCCACAATTGCCGCCAGGAGCGGGAGTGGAGCGGCACCCCACCGAGCCGAGGGTCATCCCAGCCAACAATGCCGCGTAAAGCAATTCGTTCCGTTGCATGGCGCCTCCGTTCATCGGACCTGGGCGTCCCCGATCCGCTCCTTGTCAGTTAACCATCGGACGACGGTGGGAGCCCGGCCACGCGCCGCGGGCATTTCCCACCTGCCCCGCTTTGCCCGACGATGCCGTGCGCAGCGCGCCTGACGGCGACGCGGGTCAGATGGGCCTTGGGCAGCTCGCCGTGCGCTGCTCGTGAGGTTCGCAACGACCGTGACGGCGGATGCAGCCGTGATGCGTAGCTGAACTCGCCAGGGTTCAGGCTTCGCCAGATTCCACGTCCCCGAAGTCTGGCGACTTCGGCTACGGATCGCTACGAGTCCGGGGCGGCGACCGCCTGGCCGGACTTGAGCGGGGTGGCCGAGCTGCGAACGACGGAATCCGTCTCCGAAAGCCCGGAGACGATTTCGACGTCGTCGTCCACACGGATGCCGGGCGTGATCGGCTTGCGGACCGCCTTCCCCTCCTCGACGCACCAGCAGTAGCTCTGGTTGCCGTCGCGGAAAATACTGACGGCGGGCAGCGTCAGCGCGTCCTTCCGCTCGGCCAGGGTGATCCGCACGTTGACGTACATGCCGGGCTTCAGCCGGCCGTCGGCGTTGGGCAGATCGACCTCGGTGCGGAGCGTTCGCGACACGCGGTCCAACACCCAGGACGTGCATCTCACCTTGTCGGCGATTTCGGTATCGTCCAGGGCCGGAACGCGCACCACGGCCGCGTCGCCGGCATCCACGAGCGGCGCATCCGTTTCGGGGACGTCCGCGAAAACGCGCACTTTCCCCGTTCGCGCCACGACGAATAGCGGCTTCGTCGTTCCGCCCTGCGGCGGGCGGACGAAGTGGCCGGTATCGACGTTGCGCTCCGTAATCACGCCCGCGAAGGGCGCGCGGATCTTCGCATACTTCAGCAGCGCCCGCTCGTGGGCGGCGTCGGCCTCGGCCACCTTGAGCTGCGCGGTGGCCACGGCCAGCCGCGCGGCAGCCTCCTGCCGCGAAGCCTCGGCGGAGCGAAACTGGTTCTGCGCCTCGTCTACCAGCTTGGGGCTCACCGAACCGCCTTGCGCCAATTTGGCGATCCGCTCGTGCTCGGCCTTCCAGCGCTGGTAATCCCCCTCGGCCCGCGTGATGCCGGCTTTCGCCAGGTCGATGGCCGCCTTGGCCTGCTCGGCTTGGGCCACCTTGTGCTTGAGTTCCTCCTCCATCTCCGGCACGGCGACCTCGGCCAAGACCTCGTCCTCCTCCACGCGGTCGCCCATGTCGGCCAGCTCCCGCTCCACCGGCTGGCCCGCTTTGTCCGCGACGGTGCGCGTCTTGCGGACGTAGCCCTCGATCTTGGCCTGAATCGGCGTTTGCTCAAAGGCCTCGATGCGGCCGGGCTG
>JBGQHD010000844.1:0-3005 GCA_041497795.1 Planctomycetia bacterium | reverse complement strand
GGGCCAGGTCAGTACCCCTATAGCCCCAACGCCCCACGCGGCCCGGGGCAGGATCCCGGAAATCCTTATTCCCCGCCGCGGAATGACCCGAACTCGCCGCGATAGTTTTGATGCCATCGGCCCGCCAGAGCCGACGCCACAAACCGTATTCCGCGATCAACGCAGAGCCCGCCACCGCAGGGGCGGCGTGACACAAACGGAACACTTGAGCCGCCAGAGCACCGACCGCGGCTATTTCGAGCAGCCTGCCGTCTCAGAAGAGACGGGCGTGGAGTCGGCCGCAGGCTCGGGGGAGTTCGCTCCGTTGCCGTTGGCGGGCAGCGTGTGCCGGCTGCGCCACACCCAAAAGAAGTAGATGCCCACGGCCACGGCCGCGCCCAGCACGATGAAGGTCACCGCCACCTGGGAGTTCTTAACCCAGACGTGAATGTCGTGCTTGAGCTGTTCTTCCTCGTAGGTGCTGTGCAGGTGCCAGCCTAGCAGGTAGCTCAGGCCGAAGACCAAGGAGATGACGATGGTCGCGCAGATGCCATCGACGAGCAGGAACCGGGCCAGCCGCATGCGGAGCACGCCGGCGGCCACGTACATCGGGGCGCGGACGCCGACCAGGAATCGCCCCAGCAGGAAGACCTTCAGCCCGTGGCGGCGGATCATTTCCTCGGCCCGGGCCTCGGTCTTCTCATTGAGCCAGCGGGAGAGCCAGCCCCGCCGCCGCGTCAGCCCGCGGCCGAACATCCGGCCCATGCCGTACATGACCAGGTCCCCGAGCAGCGCGCCGACGATACAGGCGGGGAAGGCCAAAAACCAGTGGAGCTTGCCAAAGGCGGCGGCGATCCCGGCGGCGATGTACACCAATTCCTCGGGCAGTGGCAGCCCGCATCCGGTGAGGATGAGGAGCACCACGATGCCCAAGTAGGAGTAGGAGTCGAGAATATCCATCAGGCGGGGATGCTCGTGCTAGTCGCGCCGCGGCGAGTGATGCCTTAGTTCCCTGCAATCGAGAACGTACCGAGTCTCCGCGAGAACCTACTTCCGCCCGCCGGGCCGCCATGCGCTCTTGCGACGTGCCGCCTCCCGCCGGCAGCCGACCCCGTCGCGACCAGCCGCCCGCGCACAAAAGAATGGATCTGGTGGGATAGACATGCCATCCTTACCCTCTGCATAGCATACGCCGACGAGCAAGGCAATCGTGAGGCTTCAGAGATCAGAGGTCAGAGGTCAGAAGTTAGATTGGATGCCCGACCTCTGCCCTGCGACCTTTGCCCTCCGACCTCCGACTCACGGCGAGGATGTTATCGTCAGTTCGCCCTCGGCAAAGCCAGCCGTTCTGATTGCCGGTCGGCCGTCCTCGCGGCAGACCATGAACATGGCCACTTCCGGGTGCTCGTGGCAATAGCGATCGGCGGCCTCCGGACCCAGCACGTAGAGCGCCGTGGCGAGCCCGTCCGCCAGTGCCGCTGTCGGCGCCAGCACGGTCACGGAGTCAACCCCTTGGACCGGCCAGCCGGTGCGCGGGTCGAGGATGTGGCCGTAGCGCCGGCCGCGGTGCCGGAAGAACTGCGAGCCGGAGCCGGAGGTGCCCAGCCCCCGGTCGCTGAGCCGGACCTGGCCCAGGCGGCGTCTCGGCCGCAGCGGATCGACGATGCCCAAGTGCCAACCGCCAACCTCCTCGGCCACGGCCTGCATGCCGTGCGCCAGCACGCTGCTGCGGCCGCCGTGGAAGCAGAAATCGTGGACGCCGCGAGTGAGCAGCTCCTCCGCGCAGCGGTCCAGAGCATACCCTTTGCCGATGCTGCCGAGGTTGATCTCCAGGCCCGGCCTGGTGAAGCGAATCGTCCGCCGCTCCGTGTCCAGTTCGATCTTGTCGCTGCCGACGCGGGCCATCGCGCCGCGCAGCTCGTCGGCGGGCGGCATCCGTCCTTGGCGGCGGTAAAAGCCCCAGGCCTTGGTCAGCGGGCCGGTGGTGACGTCCATCGCGCCGCCCGTTTCGCGGTACAGCCGCAGGCAGGTTTCCAGCAGCCCAAACAGCCGCGGCTCGACGGTCACCGGCTCGTGCGCCGCGCGGCGATTGATGTCCATCACTTCGCTAGTGTCGCGAAAGACGGTCATCTGGGCTTCGAGCTGCTCGATGAGATCCAGCGCCGCCAGGGCGTGCGCGCCAGCCTGCTCGTATTGCCCGGGGTTCACGGTCAGCTCGAACTCGCAGGCCATGGCCCGGCGGCTGAACTGCAGCAGCATCATCCGCGACTATCCCGCAGGAACAACCGGGTGCCGCACTGTTCGCAGACTTCCGCGCCGGGGAAGCTGTGGGTGCCGCAGGTGGGGCAGACGGCGCTGGCCTTCGTCTCTTGCACCTGCGAATCTTCCAGCAGGTACGTCTTGCAATTCGGGCAGAGGCGGAAGTGGGGCGGCACGCGCCGCTGGCATTGCGGGCAGCGGCGGATCTTCAGCAGCGAGGAATCGTCGTCGTGCTCCGCGCGGGTCTCCTGCTGCGAGGCCTCGGATCCGCTGGGACCAGATTCCTGATGCACCGGCAAGTCGTCGCGCGAGGCGGCGTAACGCGAGGCCGTGCTCAAGCTGGTGCCCGTCGGCCCCAGCGCATCGAGCACGGCGTCGTCCGACAGGCCGTCGCGCTCCAGCGGCGGGATGTGCACCTTGGCCTTGCAGACGGGGCAAACCCCGTCGCGGCCGGCGAACTTCGCCGGGACCTTCAGCGCATGACCGTTCGGACATTTCACGCGCAGGAACATGTTGCCACTCCCCTCAAGATGTGGCTCGTACGCCGTGCCACGCCGTTCGTGACGCCGCCTGGCAGGGACAGTGTCCCTGATAAGTAGTCTATCTGGTCCGGCGACGGGCCACAAGAAACCCTGTAATTCGTGTGTGCCCAAGGATTCTGGCGAGGCTAATTTCTTTCGGGGTCTAGGGTTGTCCAGTAATTGGGCCACAAGTGGCTATCGTCGAGGCAGGCGAGGGCCATCAGGGCTTCGACGTGGTCGCTGTCC
>JBGQHD010000843.1:0-3047 GCA_041497795.1 Planctomycetia bacterium | reverse complement strand
TCGCTTGCGCGTCGGGTTAGTGTGGAGTTTGGCGAAACTCCCATGCCCCAGCCGGCCGACATCCGCGACGCGAACGCTTGGCAGCGCAAGCTCGAAGAGGAAAAGCTCGCCGCGCTGGCCGAATTCGCCGCCGGCGCGGGGCACGAGATCAATAATCCCCTGGCCGTGATCTGCGGCCGGGCCGAGCTGCTGCTGCGACAGGAGACTCACCCCGAGCGGCGGCGCGATCTGGCGACCATCCATGCGCAGGCCCGCCGCGTGTATGAGATGATCGCCGACCTGATGCTCTTTGCGCGGCCGCCGCGGCCGGTGCTAGCGCCACTCGATCTCGCTGCGTTGCTCAACGAGTTGGTCGTCGAACTGGGGCCGCGCTGCCAGGAGCGCGGCGTGCACCTCGACGCGGCGACCGACGGCGAGCCCGTCGAAGTGCGTGCCGATCGCGGGCAACTGCTCGTCGCGCTGCGCGCCGTGTGTGACAACGCCTTGGACGCGCTGGGGCAGGGCGGCCGCCTGGAGATCCGATCGCGGATCGACGCTGCGCTGAAACGCGAGAAAGGCAAGGGCAACCTCCTGGCTCGCATCGAAATCCACGACGACGGGCCGGGCTTCGACGACGACGTCCGGCGGCACCTGTTCGACCCGTTCTTTTCCGGCCGCGCGGCCGGCCGGGGCTTGGGCATGGGCCTGGCTAAGTGCTGGCGGATCGTACGGCTGCACGAAGGCACGATCGACGTCGAGAGCCAGCCGGGCCAGGGCGCAACGTTCGCCATCTCGTTGCCCGCAACGCGCGTCGATGGCCGCGCGAAGCTCGCCGCTCGCGGCCTGAACGGCGCCGGCTGACGTGGTGCACGTTTCCCACGTGCAAGGTGGCGAGATCGCATCGATCGTCTGGTTCTTTGGCGCCGTGGCCGGACTCGTTTAGCGCCGGAACGGGCACGTTGGAACGTGCCCCACGGCTTACCACGGCGTCGGCGAGATGCAGGCCTTGTCGAGCCAGAGGAAGAACCGCGACAAGTAGAAGAACGCCGGCGCGGCGAAGCAGACGCCGTCGATGCGGTCCAGCACGCCGCCGTGGCCCACGACCAGCGTGCCGAAGTCCTTCACGCCGCGGTCGCGCTTGATGGCCGACATGGTCAATCCGCCGGCCAGGCCCACGGCCGCCACGGCGGCCGAGAGCAGGGCCGCTTCCCAAAACTTGAACGGCGGATCGATCGACCACCACAAAAGGGCCCCCAGCACGGCCGAGCTGAGGATGCCGCCCAAAAAGCCGGACCAGGTCTTCGAGGCGTTGATCTCCGGGGCGATCACGCGGGCCGGCACGAGCTTGCCCCAGACGTATTGCATCACGTCGCTGAGCTGAGCGATGAGGACGAAGAAGAACAGCAGCCGCGCCCGCTCGGCCGGCAGCATCATCGTCTTCTCGGGAAGCTCCCGCCCAATCTCCCTTTCGGCAGCAAAGTACTTGCCCACGAGTTGCCTTTGCAGGTCGAGGATTTTGGCTTGGAGCAGGCGGGACTTGGCATCATCCGCTTCGCGTCCGGCGTCCAGTTCGGCCAGTTGCCGCTGGTGCTCTGCCAAGTCATGCCGTAGTTTATCGGCTTCGGCCTGGCGCGTGGGGAGCAGCTCGGCGAGGTAGTCGAGGTCCGCGTCGCGCAGCGTATCGGCGCGAGACTTCTCGACCGCGCCGCCGCGCGAGTCGGGCTGGCGGTCCAAGTCGTGCGTCAGCAGTGCCGGCGCATAACTCAAGCAATACACGCAAATCATCAGGCCCGTTTGAATCTTCGCCGTCCGCTCCAAGTAGCGCTTCGAGTCGCCGGCGAACGCCACGCGGGCCGCCAGAAACAGGAACGCGAAGGCCGGAATCAACACGCTGTAGATCACGTGCAGATCGAGGGCCACCAGCAGATACTGCGCCGGCGTGAAGATGAAGAACAGCCAGAACAGCCCGCGATGATCGCCCCGCCGCGTGGGCGTGAGGGTAATGAACTCCCGCAGCGCCCAGAACGAGATCAGCCCGAACACGATCACCGTCACGTACTGGCGGACGAAGAACTGGTCCACGATCAGCGACGTGGCCAGCACGGTGCACATCAGCCAGTAAATGCGGACGCGGCGGTGGAACTGCTCGACGACGGCCGGGTCGAGGCCCGTGTCGAGTCGCCGCTTGAGAAACCAGCCGACGATCGACGCCGCGCCCAGCACGAAAATGACGCTGCCGATCAACCAGAGGGATTCGGTCTGGGGTTGGTTCATACGTCTTTCAGCCGCACCACGCACTGCCGGGCGCGGCGGAGGAATTGCTCCTTGGTTTCACCCCGTTCCAGCCAAATCGGCGGGCCGAACGTCAGGCAGCTCAACAGCGGCACCGGCAGGAACTCGCCACGCGGCAGTACGCGATTGAGGTTATCGATGTGCACCGGCACCAGCTCCAGGTCGGGCCGACGACGGGAGAGGTGGAAAAGGCCGCTCTTGAACTCGCCGACCTCGTCCCCGGTGTTGCGATGCCCTTCGGGGAACACGATCAGCGAATAGCGGTTGCCCATCGCTTGCAGCATCATGTCCATTGGGCTGTGATGCACCTTGATCTTCACCCGATCGATCAGCAGGGCATTGAAGACGTGATTGGCCAGGTAGCGGCGAACCGGCCCCTTCTGCCAGTAGTCTTTGGCCGCCACCGGCCGCGTCACGGCGCGGACGTTGCTCGGCAAGGCAGCCCAGAGCACCAGCGCATCGAGGTGGCTCGTGTGGTTGGCGAAGTACACGCGCTGACAGGTATCGGGTTGGCACTCGTACCAGCGGGTCGTGGCGCCGCTGAGGATCTTGGCCGCGACGGCCAACACCTTAGCCGTCACCCGCGCCGTCAGCGATGGGGCGTGCACGGCAAGGTCAGGCGGTGCTGGAATTGGCGGCGGATTGTCGATTAAAAAACTCACTTGGCCTGCTTGTCATTCTGAGCGGGCGCTTGTCATTCTGAGCGGGCGCTTGTCATTCTGAGCGGGCGCTTGTAATTCTGAGCGCGCGCTCGGCATTCGGAATGCGATCTTGTC
>JBGQHD010000842.1:0-3047 GCA_041497795.1 Planctomycetia bacterium | reverse complement strand
CGCGAGCTGTCGTGCGATCAGGTGGCGATGACCCTCAGCGGCCAAGGCTCAGCCCGCTATGCCGACACGCTGATCCAAGTCGTCAGCCACGCCTCCGCCGGCGCGATGCTGAGGACCGCGGCGATGTCCTCCGCCGGCCTGGACGGCGGGGCGAGTCCCACCCAAAACGCGAAGGATTCTGAAACATGACATCCCCATTCGGTCCCTGGACCACGGCCATGCACGCCAGTGCAGCCGCCAATCTTAGCACCTTCTGGAAAAGGAGAATGGCCATGCTCTCTCGTGTGGCAACAAGTCGGTCCTCTCTTTCGCGCCGCGCGGCACTGCTGTTGCTCTTGGCAGGTGCGACCGCGTGCGCCATCCCTACTTGGTACGGCTCGCCGTCCGCGGCGGAGCCCAAGGCCACCGAAGTGGAAGGTGTGTGGAAGGCTGTCACCGCGGAGCGGGTGGGGAAGATATCGAAACCGTATGTACCGCTGCAACTGACTTTTGCAAAGGATAAAGTCCAGTACCAAACCGACAGCCTCCTGAAAGAAGGTGTCTTCGAACTCAACCCCGGAGCGACACCCGCCACCTTGGATATGGACTTCGGCATGAGCACCATGCCGACCCTTTACCGCGTGGAGGGCGACAAGCTCACTTTGGCCGTCGGGAATGGGTGGATTAACGTCAAAGGCATCAACCTCCCGGGCAACGGCAAGCGGCCGGCGGATTTCGTCAGTCGCCCGGATGACAACAGGACGATCCTGCTCACCTTCGAGCGAGTCAAAGAGGTTCCCGCCGAAGACGATGCTGCGCGAATGAAGAGAGCTCGTCTCCTCGCTGGCGGCAGTCTGGAAAAGCTGGCCTTTGCGATATGGAAGTATCGGGACGAGCACAAGAGCTATCCGCCCGCGGCGACGACGGACGGAGCCGGCAAGCCGCTCTTGAGCTGGCGCGTTGCCCTCCTGCCTTACTTGGGCGAGAAGAAGCTGTATGACGAGTTCCGACAAGACGAGCCTTGGGATAGTGAGCACAATCGAAAGCTGCTGCCGAAGATGCCCAAGGTTTACGGCACGGTCGGCAACCGTCCGAAGAACCCCTACGGCACGTTCTACCAAGTGTTCGTCGGCGAAGGATGCCTCTTCGAAACGGGCAAGACGATCACCATCGAAGACGTCACCGACGCCACGTTGGATACGCTGGCGGTGATCGCCGCCGCCGAGGACGTGCCCTGGACGAAACCGGCCGACCTGACTTACGCGGCGGACAAGCCGTTACCAAGCTTCATTGGCGGAATGCTTGACGATGGTCTCATGAGCTTTGCCACAGCGGGCTCAGGTGTCCACATAACGAGCAACGCTCTTGACGAAGATCTTCTGCGCTCGCTCATCACGCGCAACGATGGCAAGCATCCAAACGTCTTTATCACGCTCAAAAAACTCAACCCACTCGCCGAACGGGAACGCGATTGATCCTCAAAGCGTGAAGGAATCTGAACATGAAATCCCTCTCCGGCCCCTGGACCACGGCCCTGCACTCCGGTGCCACGGCCAAGCTCAGCACCTTTTGGAAAAGGAGAATGACGATGCTATCTCGCCTGAGCCGCAGCCGGCCCGCTTTGACGCGGCGCGCGGCCATGTTGCTGCTGGTTGCCGGCGCCGCGGCGTGCGCGCTGCCGACGCTGGAGATTCGGCCGGCTGCGGCAGAGCCGGCGGATGCCGCGGCCGGTGACAAGAAACTGACGGGCCGCATCTTCCTGTGCGTCTCCGTCCGCACGGATGACAAGCTGGAGGCTCAGATCATCGCCATCGATCCGGCCACAGGCAAATGGCAACGGATCTGCGACGGCATTGGCAGCAATCGGCTCCACGTCTCGCCCGACAAGGAGACGCTGGGCTTCGGCAAGCACGAGGATGGCGTGTGGACCTGCGCCACGCAAAAGGATAGCTCGCCCGGCCGGATCTTCGACCGCGGCTATCTGGCCGGTTGGTCGCCCGACAGCAAGCAAGTCCTCGTGGACAACGGCAAGTTTGAAGAGGGCAAAGGCTGGAAGCACGAGGTCTGGCGAATGAATGCCAACGGCACCGACGTGATCAAGCGATCGCTCCCTGAGACGGACGAAGTCAACGACTGGTCGGCCGACGGCAAATGGCTGGTGACCGTCTCGGACCGTCACGAGCCCAAGGGGAGCGGATATCAGCTCTACGTGATGAAGCCCGACGGCAGCGGCGAGCGGCGGATCACCCAGGGGCGCGGGCTGAATGTCTACGCCAAGTTTTCGCCCGATAGCGGGAAGGTGCTCTACCTGCACCAGGAGAAAGGGGCCAACAGCCTGTGGACGGTGAAGATCGACGGCTCGGGGGCCAGCCAGCTTCTCAAGGAAGAAGACCTAGTGGGCATCGACGCCGGCTGCTGGTCGCCCGACGGTAAGCACGTGGCCGTGGCACGCTTCGATTGGCAGCGTGCCGAGGATGGCAGCAAAGTGCTGAAGATCGATGAAGACCACAATTATCGCCTGGAGATCATGGACCCGGACGGCAAGAACCGCAAGGAGTTGAAGCTCGACGATCTCAAGCCCATCTGGATCGGACAGCCCGAGTGGCGGTAGGAGTGACGGAGGGAGCAGTAAGGGGGCTTTGCCCGAGAATTCTTAGGAGTGCGGCGACTCGTCGCCGCTTTGGGATTTTGGCATGACGGGCACGAAGCCTTCGTCGTTGCCGGGCCATCGTCGTTGCGGTCCTCCAAAAATCCGAAAGCGGCGACGGGTCGCCGCACTCCAAATCTTCCGTCATTTGCTGTCGCCTCAGCCGAAGTACCGCACCGCGTTGCGGAATACGGCCAGCCCGTCGCCCTCGGGCGGCAGCTCTTTCATCCGCGTCCAGTGCGGGTGCTGCGTGGGGTCGATGTGACGTTCGGGGTGCGGCATCAGCCCGCAGACGCGGCCGGTGGCATCGCACACGCCGGCCACGTTGGCCTGCGAGCCGTTGGGGTTGTCCGGGAAAGGGAGGCTGGCGGATGCTGAGGCTTCGGACTTCGGACTTCGGGCTTCGGCCGCCGCAGTCTGT
>JBGQHD010000841.1:0-3052 GCA_041497795.1 Planctomycetia bacterium | reverse complement strand
CTGGCGCACGAACGCCGTATCAAGCCGACGATCGACCACACCCCAGAAGACGACTCGTGGCCGCGGATATCCCGCCAACGGGCTCGGTGCTGTCGGCGTGGACGTCGATGTGGATTGCCAGAAGTCGAGGTCCACGCCGTGCGTCAGCAATTGCACCTCGCGGCGCTGGCGTTCCAAGCCGGCTTGCAACGACTGGCTGGCGGCGGTCAAAGCGTCCACTCTGCCAACGAGGTCGCGTTCCATTCGCGCCATCGCCCGATGGTCCAGGCCGGGCCACACGCTGAAGTCATCGACGCAGTAATACACCCAGCGGTCAACGGGCAACCGGCCCACCAGGTCGGCCACCACCGGGATCGTGGTAATCGCCACGCGACGGCCCGGCATCGCGGCGACGAGCGGCGTTAGCGATCGCAGCAGAAGTTTCTGGTTGATCCAGCGGTCGTGTCGTCGCCGAAACCAGGGCCACATTTTAGGATTGACGATCGTCAGGTTGGCCTCGGCCGCGGGCGCCTCATCACGCGATGGCCGGAACCACTGGCTCAGCTTTTCCCAACCGCGCCGCAGCGTGGCGGTGTCGAGTCGCGGCGGCCGCATGCCGATCGTGTTCACCCACCAGACTGGGTGTGACGGCAGCAGCCGGCGAACCAGGTGCTGGCAACTCGATGGATGCCGGCCCCAATCGTCGGAGAAGACGAGCAGCGATACATTGGAATCAGCCACCGACGGCATGAATCATCTCGAGATACAAGTGGGCGTAAGACGCGTGCATGCGGCCGTGCGCGAATAGCCGTTCGGCGCGCTCACGGCCGGCCTGGCCCAATCGCTGACGCAAGGCCCGGTCCTCAGCCAGGCGGGCCACGGCCGCGGCCAGCGCCCGATCATCGCCGGCCGGCGCGAGCAGCCCCGTGCCTTCGTTGACGACAACCTCGGAGACGCCGCCGACGTCGGTGGCCGCGATCGGCAACGCGGCCCCCATCGCCTCGATAAGCGTGACCGGGATGCCTTCGCTGATGCTGCTGAGCAGGAACAGGTCCGCGGCAGCCAGCAGACGCGGCACGTCGGTCCGCAAGCCCAACAGGCGAACGACGCCTTTGAGGCGGCGCTGGTCAATCTCTGCTTCGATTCTCGCCCGCTCGGGACCCTCGCCCACCAGGATCAGCCGAGCTTCCGGACGTTCGCAAACCAGGCGCTCCATCGCGCGAAGGGCCGTGGAATGGTCTTTCAGGTGGTCGAGCCGGGCCACTTGGAGGATCGCCAGCTCATGGGGTTCGATGCCCAGCTCGCGACGCACTTCGCTGCTGTACGGCATATGCCGGCCGACTTGCCGCAGATCGACACCGTTGTGGATGACCTTCACGCGGCTGGCCGAAATCCCTTCGTTGTGAATCAGTGCCTGCCGTACCGACTCGCCGACACCGACAACTCGGTCAGCCCGCCTTAGCGTCAGACGATTGAACAGCACCCTCTTCCAGCGCCGGTAATCGGGATACCACCGGCCGTGCTCGGTGAAGAGCACAGGCGGGCGGCGGCGCAGCACACTGGACGCCAACGCATAGAAAAACGGCGTGTACTGGTGAGCGTGAACCACGGCGGCGCCCGTATCCCGCACGAAGGCCGCCAGCCGCCGCGCGCAGGACCGGTCGAAGCCCGGCTTGCGCTGCAGATGCTCCACGCGAATTCCCTGGCCCAGCAGGTCGTGCCCCAGCGGCCCTACTTCGTCCAGGCACGCAAACACAAACTCAAACCGTCCGGCCAGGCTCTTGGCGATTTGATAGGCCAGCACTTCGGCGCCGCCGATATTCAGGCTGTGCAGCACCTGGCAAACGACCGGCAGGGGCTGCAACGCCAAGCGAGCAGCGGCCGGCTGGTGCGCAGGCTTGGCTCGCGTGGTCGCGGGCCGCGTCTTTGGAAGTGGCACGGCGCTCATCAGATCACCGCCGCCATGTGGATTTGCTCACCTTCTTCGAGCGGGGCTTCGTCCGCCAGGTATTGCTGCCCGGCTTCGAATATCATCAAGGCCATCAGCAAATAGGTATGGTTCCGTCCAGCCAAATGTTGCGCCACGACGCGGCGCACGCCATCGGGGTCGAACACGCCGCGCTGGAGACATTGCTCACTCAGCAGCACGTTCTTGACCACCGGTGCCAGGGATGTTCGCAGCCAAAGCCCCAATCGCTCGTACGGTTGATAGCCCGGTACGCCGAGCTTGGCCAGCGCCCGAATTCGCAGCGTGGCGAACCGCCGCCGCCAGGGGCCGGCGCCCAGCTTCGTGCCCGTGTTCGCGTTGACGATACGGGCGAAGCTCGGCTGCCGCTTCTTGAGGATGTACGATTGAATCTCTTCACCGAATTTCATCGCTGGCGGAACGCATAGCAGGAGCTCAACCAGTTCGTGATCCAAGTAGGGCAACCGAGGCTCGACGACCGAACGGAACTTCATCATCGAAAGAGTCGTCTCGCGCCGCAGGCGCTGGTGCACGAACAACCGCCAAATCTGCTGGACGGCTGGGCCGGGGCCGGCGGCGGTTTCTTCGATGTCAGCCCGCAGCGCTTGGCGGGCCAGTCCGACACGATCGCTTCGGAGCGGGTCGCGAAATAGCGGGGCGTCCACCGCTTCACACAGATAGGCCGGCAACTTCCGCCACAGCCATGCCTCGAGTCCTTCTCGGTCGCGAATCTTCATGGCGTTGGCGTCGAGCGAGTAGTTGTACGCCTTCTGCATGTGCATCAGTTCGCCCGCATGCCCGCGCAGCAAGACCTCAATGCCCAGCTCGCGATAGATCTTCAGCGTGGGCATCACGATGCACTGCGAGAGGTATTGCCCATCGGTCAGCCGCACCATGTCGCGCAGGTGTCGGACAAAGTTCGCCAGAAACGTGTTGTCCAGCACGAACCCGCGATGATCGCAGCCCCTAATCGCCGAGAGGTTCTCCGAGATGCGCCGATCGAGGCTGCCCGGCATGCCCAGGCAAAGTGTCTTGAGCGCCGACGGCCGATCCATCACGCCGAGGATCGTCCGGGCATCCAGCCCCCCGGAGAGCGCCAAGCCCAGG
>JBGQHD010000840.1:0-3053 GCA_041497795.1 Planctomycetia bacterium | reverse complement strand
TCCATGACCATGCGGTCGGAGCTGAATCGCCAGGCCAGCGAGCTGATCGAGTTCTTCATCATCTGCACCCAGCGGCGGGGCAGGCCGTCTACGTCGCGCTCGTAGTACATGGGGACCAGCTCGGTCTCCAGCACCCGGTACAGGCTTTCGCCGTCGCGGCTGTCGGAGATCGATTCCTGCACGTGGCTGGCGCCGGTGCCGATGGCGAAGCCGTTGCGGCCGTCGTAGGCTTCGGCCCACCAGCCGTCGAGCACCGAGCAGTTGAGGCCGCCGTTGAGCACCACCTTCTCGCCGCTGGTGCCCGAGGCTTCCAGCGGCCGGCGGGGGTTATTGAGCCACACGTCGACCCCCTGCACCAGGTGCCGGCCGACGTTGATGTCGTAGTCTTCGACGAAGGCGATGCGGTTGGCGAACCGCGGGTCGTGCCGCAGGTTGGCGACCTTGCGGATCAGCTCCTTGCCCGGCTCGTCGGCGGGATGGGCCTTGCCGGCAAAGATCACCTGCACCGGGCGCTGCGGGTTGTTGACCAGCTCGGACAAGCGGTCCAGGTCGGTGAACATGAGGTCGGCCCGCTTGTAGGTGGCGAACCGCCGGGCGAAGCCGATCGTCAGGAAGCTGGGGTCGAGCATCGTGCGGGCGAACTCGATGCGGTCGTCGCTTTCCCCGCGGCGGCGGCATTGGCGGCTGACGCGGCGGCGCACGAACGCTAGCAGCAGGTTCTTCAGCCCGTAGTGGGTTTCCCACAGCTCGCCCGGATCGACGTTGTGGATGGCCTGCCAGACCTGCGGCTCGCCCATCCGCTCGTACCAGTTGGCCTCGAAGATGCGGTCGTAGAGTTGTTGCATCTGGTGGGCCAGCCAACTGGGGATGTGCACGCCGTTGGTGATGTGGCCGATGGGGATTTCTTCCTCGACGCGCCACGGCCAGAGGTGGGCCCACATCCGCCGCGTGACGTGGCCGTGCAGGCTGCTGACGGCGTTGGCCCGGCGAGAGAGCTTGAGAGACATGACGGTCATGCAGAACGGCTCGCCGTGGTTCTGCGGCTCGACGCGGCCCAGGCCCATGAGCTGATCGTAGGAGATGCCCAGTCGGTCGCGGAGCGGGCCGAGGTGCTCTTCGATCAGGCCGCCGTCGAAACGGTCGTGCCCGGCCGGCACCGGCGTGTGCGTGGTGAAGACCGTCCGCTGGGCGATCTCGCGGAGGGCGTCGTTGAAGCTCAGGCCGTCCAGCTCCATCCGCTCGCGCACGGCTTCGAGCGGAGCAAACGAGCTGTGGCCTTCGTTGAGATGGTACACGCCCGGCGTGATGCCCAAGGCCCGCAGCGCGCGGACGCCGCCGATGCCCAGCACCAGCTCCTGGCGGATGCGGGTGCGGTTGTCGCCGCCGTAGAGCTTGCTGGTCAGCTCGCGGTCCTGCGGGCTGTTGCCATCGACGTTGCAGTCGAGCAGGTACAGGCTCACCCGGCCGACGCGCATCAGCCAGACTTTGGCGAGCAGGCGGCCGTTGCGGGTGTCGATGGCCACGGTGATCGGCTTGCCGTCGGCGCCGACGGCCGGCTCCATGGGCAGCTCTTCCACGGTGGTGTTGATGTACTCTTCGCGCTGGTAACCCTCTTCGTCGAGCTGCTGCTTGAAGTAGCCCTGGGCGTAGAACAGGCCGACGGCGACCAGCGGAATGCCCAGGCCGCTGGCGCTCTTGATATGGTCGCCGGAGAGCACCCCCAGACCGCCGGAGTAGATGGGGATCGACTCGTGCAGTCCAAACTCGGCGGAGAAGTAGGCCACCGGCTTGGCCCCCAGCGTGCCGGCGTTGGTGGCGGCCCAGGTCTGGCGGTTGCCGATGTACTCCTTCAGCCGGCGGTAGGCCTGGTTGATGCGGCCGTAGAGCACCATCTCCTGGGCCCGCGAATCGAGCCGGTCCGGCGTGAACTCCTTGAGGAGCGCGATGGGGTTATGGTCCAGTTGCCGCCAGCGGATGGGGTCCAGATCGCGGAACAACGTGGTGACTTCCGGCCGCCAGCTCCACCACACGTTGCGGGCCAGCGCCATGCACTTGTTGTAGAGCGCCTGAGGCGAGATCGAGTCTACCCGCGATTCAACGAGCTTTTCCGGTGCAGCGACGTCAATGGTCATTGAATACCTCGAACTACTGCTCAGCCGACGAAATCGACGCCAAAGGGTGGCGAATTCCAGTATTTACGTCAAGTTGAACTGGTAGGGGTCGCCGGCTAGGGTGTCGTCCGCTAGCTTGAAAAGCCTAGCTTGAGAAACCTCGCCTCTGCCGAGAAGCCCGGTCGTGTGAGAAGCCGGGCTTAAGACGGTTGGAGCACTGCAATCTTTCGACCGCCGAATGACCCGCGCCCCCCTCATCACGTCCCCCGATGACCCCGCGCTCGACCAGCTTTGCGGCGAGCTGGCGGACCGCGCCGAAGCCACCGATGCCAGCGGCCAATGGCCGGCAGAGCAGCTTGAACTTTGCGCAGACTACGGAGTTTATCAGTGGTTCTTGCCCGAGCAATGGGGCGGCCAGGCCTGGGGCGAGGCCGATCTTGCCCGCGCGTATTTCCGCCTGGCGGCAGCCTGCCTGACGACGACATTCGTCCTGACCCAGCGCGTGGCCGCCTGCCGGCGGATCGCGGAGAGCCACAACCCTGAAGCGAAGGAAGCGCTGCTGCCCGGCTTGGCCGACGGGTCGCTCTTCGCCACCGTGGGCATCTCGCACCTGACGACCAGCCGGCGGCACGTGGCCCGGCCCGTGCTCACTGCCCGCGAGGTGGGTGGCGGATACGTGCTCGACGGCTACAGCCCGTGGGTGACCGGTGGGCGGCATGCCGACCAGATCGTCATCGGCGGCACGCTGGCCGACGGAAGAGAGCTGCTGGTCGCACTGCCGGCCGATGCGCGGGGCGTCGAGCCGGCGGAGTCGGCCCGGCTGGTCGCGCTCTCAGCCAGCCATACCGGCGCGGTGCACTGCCGTGAGGTGCTGGTCGAGAGCCGTTGGCTGCTGGCCGGACCGGTCGAGCAAGTCATGAAGTTGGGCGGCGGCGGGGCCGG
>JBGQHD010000839.1:0-3059 GCA_041497795.1 Planctomycetia bacterium | reverse complement strand
GCCGTGCCGCCGGCACACGGCCCGCACCTCGCGCAGGTTGGCCAGGCTCACCGGCTGCCCGCCGCCGCTGTTGTTCGTGACGGTGACCATGCACAACGGGATGTTCGCGGCCCCGACGCGGCCGATCAGCGCCTCGAGCTTGGCCGGGTCCAGGTTGCCTTTGAAGGGATGGCGGTTGCGCGGCTGGGTGCCTTCGTCGATTACCAGATCGACCGCCTGGGCCCCGGAGTGCTCGATGTTGGCCCGCGTGGTGTCGAAATGGTTGTTGCTGGGGATGACCTTGCCTGGCCCGCCGACCAGCTCGAACAAGATGCGCTCGCTGGCCCGGCCCTGGTGGGTGGGCAGGATGTGCGGCATGCCGGTCAGGTCGCGGACGACGCGCTCGAAGCGATACCAACTGCGGGCCCCGGCGTACGATTCGTCGCCGCGGAGCATGCCGGCCCACTGCTCGTGGCTCATGGCCGAGGTGCCGCTGTCGGTCAACAGGTCGATGATCACCTGCTCGGCCGGGATTTGGAACAAGTTGAAGTGCGCCGCGCGAAGCGCAGCCTCCCGTTCCTCAGCCGTGGTCAGGCGGATCGGCTCGACCATCTTGATCTTGAATGGCTCGATGATCGTTCTCATGGGACTGACAAGGTAACCGGGTGACCAGCCGGCGAGCGTCGAGGCGTAAGCCCGACGTGCTGACAACGTGACAAGTTGACTGGGTGACGAGGCGACGCGTGACAAGGTCGCTCGGATACGCGATAATTCCTGGGAGGGCTCCTCTTGGCAGTCTATCGCAAGTGTGTGGACGCAGGGATGACGATTTTCGAGCTGTCGGCATGATGAATCACCGCGATCCCTGGGTGATTGAACGAAAAGCTGACTGAACGCGTACGTTCAGCGCCCGCCGTTTCACCCTGTCGCCTTGTCAGCACGTCGGGCTTACGCCTCGACGCTCGCCGGCCGGTCACCCCGTCACCTTGTCAAGCATGTTCGGCAAGCGCAAAACCCGTCTCACGGTCGACGGCTGGTATTACGCCGTCATCATGGGCTTCCTTTTGGCCGGGGCGCTGTTGCGGGACATCAATCTGCTGTTCGGCGTGTTTGGCTTGATGCTGGCGTCGCTCGTCTGGCACTGGCGGCATGGCGCCCAGTCGCTGAAGAGGCTCAACCTGCGCCGCCATGCGCCCCGCCGAATCGCCGCCGGCGATCCGATCGTGATTGACCTGCTGGCTCACAACGGTCGCCGCCGCGGCGTAAGCTGGGCCGTGGTGGTCGAAGATGCCATTCGCCGCGAGCAGGGGAACGATCCTCCCCTGAGGGTGAAATTGGTCTTCTCCCGGCTGGGACCGCACGAGGATGCAACGCAGACTTATCAAGGCCAGCTCACGCGCCGCGGGCGGTACGTCTTTGGCCCCTTGAAAGCCACCACGCGATTTCCGCTCGGGCTGGTGCGGCACACGGCCCTGATCGACGGCGATCAGACGCTGCTCGTCGTGCCGCGCCAGGGGCGGCTGACCGATCGCTGGCGGCAACGAGAGCGGCAGCTCGCTCACGGCAGCCGCCGCAGCCAACAGCGTCAAGGGTCGGTGGACGGCGACTTCCACAGCCTGCGGCCTTATCGCTCGGGCGACAGCCGGCACCTGATTCACTGGCGGACTTCCGCCCGGCAAGCGCAATTGATGGTCCGCCAGTTCGAGCGGCAGCAGACGCACGACCTGGCGGTGTTCCTGGATCTCTGGCAGCCGGCCCACGCGGGAGCCCGCGAGCGCGAGACCGTCGAGCTGGCCGTGAGCCTGGCGGCGACGGTGCTGGCCGACCGCTGCCGGCGGAGCGGCAGCCGGCTGCTGCTGGCGGTGTCCGGCATGCAGCCCCATGTCACTGATCCCCACGTCACTGAGCCGACGCACGTTCACGGCCCCGCCTCGGCGACCGTGCTGAACGATCTGATGGAGACCCTGGCGCTGGCCGAGGCCTCGCCGCACGATGGCTTGGCCGGCCTGCTGGCCAGCGGCCTGGAACAAACGCCGTCGGAAGCCGATGCGGTCTTGATCAGCACGCGCCGGGTGGTCCTCGAAGACGAATCGCGCTTCGCGTCGGTCGTGGCCGATCCTCGCAAACGCGCCTGGCTGGAGCGGATGCTCGTCATCGACGCCAGCGGGGACGAGTTGTTTGATTACTTTGAACCGTAGTTCCAGGAGGCAGGAGGCAGGAGGCAGAAAACGGGCCGCTGCCTCCTGACTCCTGCCCCCTGACCCGCAGCCCGCCCATGACTCTCGAGCGTCGCCTGCAAATCAACCTGGCGATCATGACCTCGCTGGGCACGCTGCTCCTGGCCGTGGCCGAGGGCGACGCCCGGCTGGGGGTGTTCGGGGTCGCCTTGTCGGCCTCGAGCGTCTACTTCGCCGATATCAAGCGGTGGGTCGTGCTGAACGCGCTCTGGTCCAACGTGGTCGGCGTGGCCGCCTTGGTGTTGACGCTGCTGCACTGGCAGACGCTCGAGCAGGAGATGCTCTTCATCGCCCTGGCGAATTTCCTCACCTATTTGCAATGCATCCTGCACTACCGGGCCAAGGTGCAGCACGTGTACGGCATGTTGATGCTGCTTAGCTTCCTGCAAATGGCCGTGGCCGCGGTGCTGGCCTCGACGTTCACGTTTGGACTCTTGCTGGTGGCCTACCTGTGGTTCGCCGTGCGAACGGTCTCCCTCTTCTCCATCTTTCGCGAACGCGAAGAGGCGCTGGCCGGGCCGCGCGGCTCGGCCCGCCTGGCGGGCACGATGACGGTGGCGGAGCTCTTCGTCACGCCGATCCACCGCCTGGTGTGGATGGCCTGGAAGAGCCTGCGCGGCAACGTGGCGCCTCAGGCACGGGCCGACGGGCCGGCGCGTTGGCCGCTCGCCGAGCGGCCGAGCCGACTGGCCGTCCGTCGGCGGCCGGGCGACGACGTCGTGGTGTTGCGCGGGCTGGCGGGTCACGTGGTTCCCCTGCTTCCAGCGTGGCACGGTTGAGAAATCCACGAACCAATACGATGCTGGAGTATACTGCGTCTCAAGGCCCGAGAATGCACGTCCT
>JBGQHD010000838.1:0-3063 GCA_041497795.1 Planctomycetia bacterium | reverse complement strand
CTTGCCAGAATTCTTGGTCAAGCACCGTTCGGCGAGCCGCTTGAGAAAGACCGCGTCCCCTGATAGGTTGCGCTTGCGCACTTCCAGGGCCACGGAGTCTCGGGCCATGTCACGCCGGCCGTCGGGCTTTACCGTCGTCGAGCTGTTGGTGGTGATCGCCATCATCGCCCTGCTGATTGGCCTGCTGTTCCCGGCGGTCCAGAGCGCTCGCGAAGCGGCCCGCCGTGCGCAATGCGCCAACAACCTGCGGCAGCTCGGGCTGGCCTTGCACCTCTACCACAACACCCACGAGGCCTTTCCGCCGGCACTCGTTTGCGGCACCACCAACGTCTGCGACGCCGAGGCCACGGGCTTCACCCTGCTGCTGCCGTATCTGGAGCAGTCGAACCTGCACCGCATCTACGACTTCGACGAGCCTTGGTTCGCGCCCGTCAACTACCAGGCCGTCGGCGCCGAGGTGCCGGTGTTCTTCTGTCCCACCAACCGGTCGCACGGGCAGTTGCTCTTGGCCTCGATCGCCGCCGAGTGGGGCACGCCGCTGCCGCCGCTGGCCGGGTGCTGCGATTACGCCTTTTGCCGGGGGGCCAACGGGGCGGTGACTCGCGACGGGACGCAAATTCCCGTGGAGGTGCGGGGCGTGTTCGGCATCCTCCGCAATCCCGGTGCCGGCGTGCGATTCGGGCACATCAGCGACGGCTCCAGCAACACGATCGCCATGGGCGACGCCGCCGGCGGCACGCCCGTGTATCTGGCCCGCGGCCTGGGCAATGCCACCGGGCCCGCGGTCGATCCGCTCACCGGCCAGACGGTCCCGCTGGAGCAATCGTGGAGCGCGGCCAGCGTGGGAGACGTCAGCCATCCCTGGTACGGGTCGGTGATGGCCGTCACCGCGCAATACGGCCTGCCTCCCGATCCGCGCGACGAGCCGATGAACCGCCGTCCCGGCACGCCCACCGTCTACAGCGGCGCCTCGCAGGGCGACAACCGCACGCTCAGCGACTCGATCAGCGGCTTCCGCAGCCTGCACCCCACCGGCTGCAACTTCCTCTACTGCGACAGCAGCGTCCACTTTCTGCGCGAGGCAATCGCCCCCGCGGTCTATCGGGCCCTGTCAACCTACGCGGGCAGCGAGCCGATCGGGTCCGGCAGTCCGTAACCGGCCCACGGGCGGGGCGATGCGTGTCACTCGGGTTTCTCCCTCTCCCCCTGGGGAGAGCGCCGGGGTGAGGGGCCGTCGGCCTCCTGCTGCTTTTTTGCCCTTCAGATTCTCGTTTTTCCAAAGCCGGGCCTGGCCGACGGTGCCTCGTTTCGCGCAACAGATTTCTGGGTTTCCGCTTCGCCCCTTGCCGCCCAAGCGCCGGTGGCCGATCCACCTTGGCTCGCTTGCTCCCTCTCCCCTCGGGGAGAGGGCCGGGGTGAGGGGGCATGCGGTGCGCAGTATCAGCCCTCGGCCATCGGCTTACTCCTGACAGTCTACCGATGGCCGTATCACGCCGCGATTGACGTTTCTTCGCGACCAACGACTCTGAGAGCTGACACAAACGGGTAGGGTGGGCACCGCCCACCAAACGCGCGTATTTGGTGGGCGATGCCCACCCTACGGTCTCAGTCGGCTTCAGCCGGCTGGAAGCCGACTGAGAAAGTTGGACGTTGGATGTTCGACGTGCGTTCGACGTTGGACGTTCGACACCATGCACTGCTATGATTGGCTGCGACGAGGCTGCAGGCAGCCGACCACGAACTGCGAGAGCGTTGCAGTCCGCAGCCTGTAGCCCGAAGTCCGTAGCCCAAAGCCCGCCATGCCACAGCCACGCGTGCTCGTCCTGCGCGCCCCGGGGGCCAATTGCGACGTCGAGACGGCCTTCGCCTTCGAGCAGGCCGGCGGGGTGGCTGAGCGCGTGCACGTCAACCGGGTGCTGGAGAATCCCAAGCTGCTGGATGAGTATCAGGTCCTGTGCGTGCCCGGCGGGTTCAGCTACGGCGACGACCTGGGGGCGGGCCGCATCCTGGCCGTGCAGATTCAAACCCACCTCCAGGGCGCTCTGCAAAACTTCGTCGCCCGCGGCAAGCTGGTGCTGGGCATCTGCAACGGCTTTCAGGTGCTGCTCAAGTCGGGCCTGCTGCTGCCGCCCGACGACGCCGGCCCGGTGGCCACGCTCACCTGGAACGCCTCGGGCAAGTTCCAGGACCGCTGGATTCGCCTCCGCTGCGAGAAGTCGCCCTGCGTGTTCTTCGCCGGCATCGAGAGCCTGTACCTGCCGATCGCGCATGCCGAGGGACAATTCGTGACCCGCGACGAGGCGACGCTAGAGCGGTTAGCTGTCGCGAGGCAATTGCCATTGCGGTATGCGCCGCGGGACGCGCCGGGCACGGGGTTACCGTCTGCCGAAGCCCGAAGCCCGAAGTCAGAAGCCTCGGTCGTCGCCTCCGCCAGGCTGCCGTTCCCCGACAACCCCAACGGCTCGCAGGCCGACGTGGCCGGTGTGTGCGACACGACCGGCCGAGTCTGCGGACTGATGCCGCACCCCGAACGGCACATCGACCCGACGCAGCATCCGCACTGGACGCGGCTGAAGGAGCTGCCGCCGGAGGGAGATGGGCTGGCGGTCTTCCGCAATGCCGTGCGGTACTTCGGCTAAGGTGAGGGGAAGCGAACGTCCAACGTCGAACGTCCAACATCCGACATCAAACATCGAACGCGTGGCAAGCTGCCGTTCAAAGTTGGACGTTGGACGTTGAACGTTGGACGTTCAATTCGTCGCCCTGTCACCCCTCCCCCTCATCTCTACCGCCACTCGGGGTGCCCCAGCCCGACGATCTTGAGATCGTCGAGCTTCAGCTCGCGGCTGTTCTTGCCGTCGGCGTCCATGATTTCGAGGCGGTCGTTGTGGTCCGTGCCGGCGCGGCGAATCTTCTTGCCGTTCTCCATCTCCCAGTCGAAGCTGCCGGGTTACATCCTGAGTGTGACGGTGGCCAGCGGCATCCTCCTGGCGCGGTTGTTCGATGCGGATCTGGCGAACCCGGGTGGCCGGGCCGCCCGTCTCGTGGGTCGCGCGACGGTGG
>JBGQHD010000837.1:0-3073 GCA_041497795.1 Planctomycetia bacterium | reverse complement strand
GATCTCCTTGTCGGCGGCGGCCTTCTCCGTTTGGCCGAGGGCCTCGTAGGCCTGATAGCGATGCTGGTGCAGGACTCCCAGCGTGGCGTTGAGACGGCGTTCCTCGTAGGCTTGCCGGGGGGATCCCTTCGCCTTGAGCTTCTCCAACGTCGTCTTCTTCCAGCGGTCCAAGAGCCGGATGGCTTTATCGAAGTCGGCCAGCGCAGTCTCATAGTGGGTCTTCGCCTCGTCGGGCGCCTTGGCCTGTGCCTGCTGGCCCATCCGCAACTGGATGAACCCCCGCGTGTCGAGGTAACTCGAGAAGTGTTCGTCGCTGTCCTCGACCGGCGGCTCGTCCGTCGCAGGGGTCGTTGACGCGTCGGAAGATGACTTGCCGTCGGCCGACGCCGCGGCGCCGGCGGACGAACTGGGTTTCCCCGCCGCGGCGCGGTCGCGGCTGGCCTTCGTCAGCTTGACGGCTTGCTCGGCATCCGCCAGGGCTACATCCAGCTCGCGGTTCGCCACCGCCAGCGTGTAGGCCACGTGGTTCAGCCCGCGCGGATGGTCGTTTCCCCACCAGTCGCGGGCCTTGCGAGCGTCGGCGATTGCCGCATCGTAGTTTTCCATCTGCATGTAGACCAGGCTGCGTAGCAGAAGTCCATCGGGGTAGTTCGGATTGAACTGAAGCACCTGGTTGAGGTCCTCGAGGGCCTCCGGCCACTCGGCACGTTCTTGGCGAATCCCGGCCCGCAATGCATGGAACGCGGCGTCATCCGGCAGCAGGCTCACCGCCCGATCGCAGGCCGCCAGGGCGCCGTCGAGGTCGTCCTCCTCAAACAGCTTGGTCTCTGCCGTGGAGGCATACCAGTTCGCCAAGATCTTGAGGGGGGCTTCAGTCTTGATCAACCAGCCGACCATGACTGCGGCCAAGGTCAGGCTCACGAGCAGGGCCAGCCGCCGCCGCCTGGCTTCGCGATGCTGGGCCTCGGCGTCCGGCGGCGCGGCTACGCCCTCCGGCCGGGGACCCGTGGGTGCATGGCCTTGCGGGCGTTGAGAACGAGAATCCATGAGGGCGCGCCAGAGGTTGTGCGGGTGCTGGTGATCTCTCGAACGGATGCCGGGACCGATGCGGCCGACGGTTCACATCTCAAGGTTAGCATCACGCGGGCCGGGCCAGCAAGCGTTGCAGGACGGGTGTCCTAATCTGACGCGAAAGAAGCCCGGCTTCTTGGAGAAGCCGGGCTTCTGTGCTCTGGAACTCAGGCTACTGTGTCCGCATCGCCGCCACGCAGATTTCCTGCCGATCGTGCTGCAACTGCCGGGCAAGGAGCTCCTTGTAGCCCCAAGTGCGGATGCGGAACAGGTACTCG
Source organism: Planctomycetia bacterium (assembly GCA_041497795.1). Lineage (GTDB taxonomy): Bacteria > Planctomycetota > Planctomycetia > Pirellulales > S012-138 > JBGQHD01. The sequence goes on along the minus strand of JBGQHD010000837.1, from coordinate 1,724 downwards.
GGGATTTGCTCGGCCATCTCCCAGTCGAGCAGCTTGAGGGTCAGCAGCAGGCCGCGGACGTGGACCTCGCCGTGCGTGACGATGCCCTCGACGGTGTCGAGCATGGTCTGCGGGGCGACGTTCATGTCGGAGAACAGCCAGCGAACCTTGCGGAATTCCCGCCGTCGCACGTCGTCGCCACGCATGCGCAGGTGGGTGAAGTTCGGATGAGCCAGCACGTCCGGGTGCATCTCCGCCGGGTCGATGCCGGTGACGAGCAGGCCGCGATCGAGCAGGGCCTGCGCGGCCCCGCCCGGCGCGCTGCCGATCTCGGCACAGCGCTGGCCGGCTTGGAGCGGAAGCTGCGACCAGCGAATGGCCTCTTCCATCTTCAGATAGACGCGCGAGACGGCGTGCGGCGGCAGCTTGACGCCGCAGAATCCGCCCGGCCAGCAGGTGTGGGGCACGTCGGCCTGGTGGTAGCCGACCCACCACTCGCGCGGCTCGACGACGACGCAATCGAGCACGAATTGGCCCGGATGCACCCAGGTCTCCAGCGTGGCGCCGGGCCGGGCCTCGCGGATGGCCCGCGCGATCGTCGCGTCGTCAGCCACCAAGCCTGGCTCAAAGCCGTGGTCGTTCGGCGCGTGGGCGTCGCGATGCCAGACGTGCAAGCCGGTGGCCGGACGATCGCCGAAGAGCGACCAGACCTGCGCCGCCATGTCGGGCGCGTCACGTGGACGAGTCTCTCCGAGACTCGTAGTCGCGTCTCGGAGAGACGCGGCCACGTGGCCTGTCACCTTCCCCAGCGAGACGGCACAGCTCCGGGCGAAGATCGAGTTGGCGTACTCGCCGGGCTGCAGCGTGCCGGGGGGCGCCTTGAAAGTCACAAAGCCGGGCCGAGCATACGCCGGACGCAGCGCCGGCCAGCGGCGGGCAAATTCGGCCTTGAGTGCCCGCTCGGCGCCGACCTGACAAGTGGTGAGGAGAAAGTCGGCGGGCTCGGTCATGGGAGGCTTCGTGGGGCTGCCACGCGAGGATCAAGCGAACCGCCGCGGGCTTTGACCAATCAGACCGTTTTGCCGGCGGCTACGAGTCGGTCGCGCAGCCACGCTTCGTCGGCCGCCGGCAAGGGTGGGACCAGCGGCTGATGATAAGCGAGCCGGCGATCGTAGAGCGACGGCTCGTAAGCCGCTCGAAAGGCGGCCGCCAGGTCGAGCGAGATTTCGGGGTCTTCCGGCAACAGCGGCACCGGGATCCTCGGAAACTCGGCCCGCAGCGGCCAGGCGATGACCTGGCCGCGCGGACGCTGCTGGGCCCGGCCGACGAAGGCGTAGTAGTCTCCCGCCGGCAGCGGTTTGGACATCGGCAGCCGCTCGCCGCCGCGCAGCAGGTCCAGCTCCACCACGTGAGAATGGCTGGCAAGGAATTCCTCGCGCTTGCGCAGGTAGGTGTCCAGCCCGGTCTCGCCGGGCGACTTGTTCCACGGCGAGAGCAGCTCCATTACCGTCACCACCTGCCCCGTCGTCTGGTGGATGAGCACGAGGTGCCGCTGGGGACGAGGCTCGAACTCCGGGTAATCGAGCTCCACGATCATGGTGTCGGCGATCATGGTGTCGGCCACCGCGGCGGAGGCGGCCGTGCCGCGTGAGTCGGCGAAGGTGCTGATCGTCATGTCTGGGGCGACTCGATGCAGCCGTTCCTCGTCGTGCTCGACGAACAGATATTCCTCCACCCGCAAGTCG
>JBGQHD010000836.1:0-3076 GCA_041497795.1 Planctomycetia bacterium | reverse complement strand
CGCTTCGAGGCAGCGGCGGATGGCCGCATGCGAGCAGCCGGCCGGCCACATGCAAGCCTCGTGGGAAAGAATCGCGGCGACCGCCGGCAGCTCCTCGCCGGCGAGCTTGTCCGCTTGCGCCTGCGTCGAGACGATGATGACGCGCGGCTCGCAGTCGTTGATCTGGTAAGCGATCTGCGGCCCGGAGAGCGTGGCGTGAATCGCCACGTGAACGCCGCGAGCCATCAGCACCGCCAGGTCGGTGACGATCCACTCGTAGCGGTTCTCGCTGACCTGCACGACCCGGTCGCCCGGCGTCACGCCCAGCCGCCGCAGTGCCGCGGCTGCTCGACGTACCTCACGGGCCAGTTCGTTCCAGGTAACGGGGACGAAAGAGCCCGATTGTTTCACGTGAAGCGCGGGCCGATCGCCCTCGTCGGCGACGTGATCGAGAAAGAGTGAGATGAGAGAGGACACTCACCAACTCCTCGTTCCCAGGCTCCGCCGGCTCCGCCTGGGAACGCGCTGCATGCGAGGCTCTGCCTCGCGCTCACGTCCGGTGAGGCAGAGCCTCTCGAGCAGTGCGTTCCGAGGCGGAGCCTCGGAACGAGAAGATCCTACGGCACCAAATGCGGCTGGCCCAGCAGCGGGCCGTGCGTCTTCCGCAGCTCGGCGTAGATTTGCTCGTCGGAGAGGCCCTTGTCGATGAGCTTCTCGATGTCGCCTCGCATCTTCCTGGGCATGCCGCAGTTGTGGGCGCTGCAACTGGCCAGCGTATAGAACATGCCGGTGCAGCCGTCGCCGCCGATGCGGCAAGTACAGTACACGCTGCTGAGAAACCAATCGAGCCGCTCGGCCTTGCTGCGCGGCCGGCCGATGTCGGTCGGCAGGTCGCAATCTTGCACGGTCGCAGGCGGCTCGGGCAGCTTGACCTGCAGACGCTGGCCGACGGTGAGCAGGCCCTGGTCAAAACCGCTGACGACCAACCGCACGGTGGTCCGCTCGCGCCACGGAGTCACCTGCTTGACTGTTCCGCGGATCGCCTCATCAGCACCCCGGCTGCTGCCAGCAGCCGGGGTGCTTGTCGCCGGGGTGCTAGGCGCTATTAGCGTGACTTCGTCACCGGCCTTGAGATACCGGCCCCAACGGATCGCCTCGTGATCGAGTACCACGTCCATCTCGCCGCCGAGGCGGTGCAGAAAGCTCACCATGCCGGCCAGCCCCTGCCGCCGCCAGCGCTCGCGGAGCCACAGGTCTTGCCGATGGCGGGCGGCCTTCAGCCCCTCCGCGTCGAGGATCGCCAGCGCCGAGTCTCCGGCCGACTGCACGTACGCAGCGTGACCCACCTGCACGCGGGCGGTCGCCTCAGGCTTGGCATCCTGGCCACCGTTCGCGGCGGCTGTGAACTCGAAGTCGTCGCCGGCCTTGCGGACGCTGACGGAGTCGGCCAGCTTCAGCGTCCGCTTCTCTCCCTTGGCCGGCTTGAGCGTGATCGTGCGATTGGGCACGTCCACGGCGTCGAGGGCGGGCGGCTGGCCGTGCAGGTCTTGCTCGGAGATTTCGTCGGCCAGCATCAGCACGGCCGTCGGCTGTTTCTTGCGATCCATGTCGAACCACACCCAAACGCGCTCGCCAGGCTGAAACTGCTCGAGCCGGCCCCACCAGCCATGCCGCTTGACCTCGGCGTCGGGCGTCACTGGCCACGTCTTGGCCGCCGATTCGCCTTCCACGTGCAGCGTGACCTGCGACTTCACCGGGTCGCCGGCGACGAAGCGGGCAAACTTCTTGGGCAACTGCCGCAGCAGCTCCGCCATGCCGGCGGGATCTTTCTCGGCGGCGCTGCTCTTCTTCTGGGCGTCTTTCGCGGGCGCCGGCTGCTGGGCGATGGCCTGGCCGGTGGCGGCCGACCCGGACGGCGATTTCGCGTCGTTCTGGCCGCCGTCGCTCCCAGCAGGGCCGGTCACGATCGCGAGTGCAACCAAACCGCCACTGACCGCCATTAGCCTGCGCAGCCGCATGGGTTCGCCTCCAGAGAGTGTCCGCCGGAACACGCCCATTGTGGGAGTCCGCCGCCGGCGAAGCAAGCGCGCGGATGGCACGCGGGCCATCCATCAATTAAGTTAGGCTCGTTTCCCATCCACTCCGGCCCGGCAGGACGATCCATGATCGCATTTCGCACCCTTTCGCTCGCTGTGCTGCTGTTCGTCGCGGCCTTCGATGTTGTCGGGCAAGAGTTGCCCAAGCCACTGGTGACGGGACTCAAGAACCCCGAATCCGTGGCGGTCGGAGCCGATGGCCGAATCTACGTCGGCACGATCGGCGAGTTTGGCAAGGACGGCGACGGGGCCGTCATGGTGATTGAGGGCGGCAAGGCGACGCCGTTTGCCACCGGGCTGGACGATCCCAAGGGCGTCGTCGCGGTTCCGGAAGGGCTGTTCGTGGCCGACAAGACGCGCATTTGGCAGATCGACCGCAAAGGAAAGACCGCGGTGCTGGTGGCCTCCGAGGCCTTCCCCACGCCGCCGCGGTTCCTCAACGACCTGGTGGTTGATCCGGAGAGCGGCCTCTTGTACGTGAGCGACTCGGGCGACTTCGAAGGAAAAGGCGGGGCGATCTTTCGCGTGGACCCCAAGTCGAAGAAGGTCACGCTGGTCAGCGACGCCCGCCGTTTCCCCGGCATGCACACGCCCAACGGATTGGTCATGGACGGCGCCTCGTTCCTGCTGATGCTCGATCTGGGGAGCGGCGAGCTGCAACGCATCAAGATCGCCGACGGCACGGCCACGAAAGTCGCCGATGGCTTCAAGGGGGGCGACGGGCTGGCTTGGGACAAGTTCGGCCGACTGTTCATCAGCAACTGGCAGACGGGTGAAGTCTTCGCCATCCCGCGGCCGGGCGAGAAGCCAATCCTGTTGGCTAAAGGTTTCGAGTCGGCGGCCGACATCGCCGTGGACCCCTCCGGCAAGCTCCTCGTACCGGACATGAAGGCCGGCACCGTGACCGCGCTGAGCGTCAAGATTCCCGACTGGGAAGTGGACGAGACGCCGCTGCCGATCGCCACGGAAGTCGCCTTTCCCAAGCTCCGCTGGACCGGCTG
>JBGQHD010000835.1:0-3082 GCA_041497795.1 Planctomycetia bacterium | reverse complement strand
GCCAGCAGGCGGGGCTGCTGCGCCGTCAGGCGTGGCAGATATCTTGAGTGGCGGCGACGCATCGTTCCACGACTTCCTGCGTGCGCTGGACCGCCGCAGGGACGTGGAGGAAGATCTTCGCCAGCGAGAGGCCCGCCGCGGAACGGAGCCTATCCCGGCCGCGCGAGCGGCCGATGCGCCCACGGCGACCGAGCGGCCGCGCGAGAATTCGCCAGCGAGCGATGTTTCGACGGCGGACCGGCGTGGTGCCGAGGCCACCCCCGAATCCGGCCGTCCACCTTCGGAAAGCATCGAAGTCGAAGCGCCCGAGGAGCCCGAATCGCAGCCCGCGGAAAGCGCGCTCGCGGCCAACTCGGTCGATGCCGCGCCTCGCCGCACCATAACGCCCGCCGATAACCCGCCGGCCGAGCCGCCGGTGTCAGGGGACGCAGGGCCTGACGCCAGCGCCGATCCTTCCCAAGCAACCTCCTTCTCACGCGGTGCGCGGCGCCGTGCTGGCTCCGGCGCCCAGCCGCCTGCCGGCGTCGAGCCGTGCGGCCCAGGCGCTGCCGTGCCGAGTGCAGTCGAAGCGACCTCCGAGCCGCAGATTGCTCTGGCCGAACCGGAGGATGCGCTCGCTTCCACGCAGCAGGAAAAACGCGGCGCCAAAAAGCCGGGCAGCCCGTCGGGTACGCGTACGGCCAACTCGCCGGCTTCCGGCCAGATCGCTGGGCTCGAACTGCCGAGTGCAGAAATATCGGCCCTCGGCCTGGCCATCGGAGGCGTCCGCGGCGAACCAGGCTCCCCGGCTGCGGACGAAGGCCAAGCACTCGAGGAAGGGGCTGCCGGCAACTCTCCCAGGCTGGCGCGGTCGCGCCGGGACCATCGCCGACTCGCCTCGGCCAGCGAGGGCGCGTCGCCCGATTCCAGCGAGGCAGCCGCCGACACCGCGACCGACGGTGCGTCTGCGGGTTCGAACACGGCAGGTTCCAAGACGGCCGGCCATGCCGTGGCGAGCCTGGGCGGACTGTTGGCCGACCCGAGCGCCAATGACCTGGAAGTCAGTGTGACGGAGAGCATTGCCGCGATCGAGCCAGGGTCGCCCGCCGAGCAAGGTCGATTGGGGACACTCGGCGACCGTGTCGCCGAATCCCTCGGCGAGCGCGACGGTGCTTCCGGCAAGACCGCCAGCACGACCCCGTTGGCCCGTGGCTCGGCCGAGCCGTCGGCGCAAGCGGCGGATCGGACTCGGTTCGTGCAGCGCGTGGTGCATGCGCTGCAAGCGGCCGAGGCGCGCGGCACGGTGGTCCGGCTGCGGCTGAGTCCGCCTGAGCTGGGCTCGTTGCGGCTGGAGCTGTCCGTGCGCGACGGCGCGTTGCTGGCACGCCTGGAGGTCGAGACCTCGAGCGCTCGCTCGCTGCTGCTGGACAGCCTGCCACAGTTGCGCGAGCGATTGGCCGCACAAGAAATCAAGATCGAACGGTTTGAAGTCGATTTGATGAACCAGCACGCGAGCGATTGGTCGCCCGGTGCGCGCGAGCGGGAGCATGCCGGCAATGCTGGCCGGCGCGGCCCGCCGGCGAGCGGCGAAAATGGCTCCGCGCAGAGCGAAGTCGTGGCTCCCGCGGCGGCAGTGCACCTGCTCGACGCGGGGGGCATCAACGTCCTGGTTTGAGCCAGGGCGGGCCCGGCCGGTGCGAGTCTGGGCATCGCACGGATCGCACGGATCATTCGACAACTGGCGAGGATCGAAGCATGGCGGTCTCGGGGATCAGCGGGTCGAGCGGGTCGAGTTCCGCCGCGGGGCACGTCGCCAGCGACGCGCTGCGCGATCTGGACGTGGACAGCTTCCTCAAGTTGATGATCAGCCAGCTGCAGAACCAGGACCCGCTCAATCCCATGGACAACTCCCAGATGCTGGCGCAGATCTCCCAAATGCGGCAGATCTCGGCCACCGACGGCCTGAGCAACACGCTGCAGTCGGTGCTGTTCGGCCAGAGCATCTCCAACGCCTCGAGCCTGATCGGCCGGGAAGTGCGAGCCCTGGGCGACGACGGCAACGACGTGACCGGATACGTAGAGAAGGTCGCCGTCGCCGACAACCAGGTGAACGTCTACGTGGGCAGTCAGTCGGTCAAGCTCAGCAACATCCGAGAGATTCTGCCGGGCTACCTGGGACTGGTGGACTTGGGCAAGAACGTTCCGGTGTCTGCGCTTCCGAATACGGGGGGTTAGGCATTCGCCCGGCACGCGGGTAGGAGAAACACGCGAGTAGGAGAAACCGGAGCGAGCACGAGCAGGAAACGACTGCGAACGTGAAGCTGAGGGGGCTTCCAAGGAACCGAAGGACCGAACGCAGCTTCGCAAAGAAGATCACGGTATTCATCACTTAGCCACGGACCAAGGGGGGCAACCATGGGTCTGGCTTCGACGCTTAGCACTGCGCTCACCGGACTGACCGCCGCCGAGACCACGCTCGACGTGGTCGGCAACAACGTGGCCAACGCCAACACGGTGGGCTTCAAGGAGTCGGAGGCGATCTTCGCCACGCAGTTCGTGCTCACGCAGTCGTTGGGCTCCGGCCCGACGACCGGTACCGGAGGCACGAACCCCCGGCAACTCGGCCTGGGCACCAAGGTGGCGGCCATCTCCCCCAACTTTACCCAGGGCACGGTCGAGGTCAGCGCAAGTCCCTCCGATCTGGCCATTCAAGGGGACGGGTTCTTCATCGTCCAAGGGCAGTCTGGCGAGCAGCTCTATACCCGCAACGGCATTTTCTCCACCAACGCGAACAACGATCTGGTGACGAGCAACGGTCAGCGGCTGCTGGGCTTTGGCGTGGACGACAATTTCCAGCTCCAGCAAACCGTGCTGGTGCCCCTGACCATTCCGCTGGGCGCCCGGGCCGTGTCGCAGACCACGCAGAACGTGTTCTTTCAGGGCACCCTGCGGCCCGACGGAGACATTGCCGACACGGCGGCCATCATCCAAAGCGGCGTGCTGGGCGACTCTTCTTACACGTATCCGGCCGCGAATTTCGGCGATACGCCGGTGGTGGTCACCGGTCCGACCACGGCCCCCAGCGGCGTGGTGAACGGTGCCG
>JBGQHD010000834.1:0-3087 GCA_041497795.1 Planctomycetia bacterium | reverse complement strand
TCCTTGTCCATCAGCAGGTTGCCCGGCTTGATGTCGCGGTGGATCACTCCCTTGGCGTGGGCATACTCCAGCCCGCGGGCGGCTTGCAGGATGCAGGCCACGGCGTGCGGCACCGCCATCGGCCCGCGGTCGTGGACGATGGAGGCCAGGTCGCGGCCATCCACGAACTCCATCACCAGGTAATGGATGCCGTCGTCCTCGCGGGCGTCGTAGGCGGTGACGATGTGGGGATGGTTCAGCTTGGCCGCCGCTTCGACTTCGCGGTAGAAGCGCTCGATGGCGTCCTTGTCCTTCATCGTCGCGGCGGGCAGCACCTTGATGGCCACCACCCGCTTCATGCGGCGGTGCTGGGCCTTGAGCACGACCCCCATGCCGCCGGCGCCAAGCTGGTCGAGAATGACGTACTCGCCGAAGACCAGGTTCTGGTGCCGGCCCTGGCAGATGACCGACGCCTGGTACGGCGTGAGCTTGCCTTGGTGGACCAGCAGCTTGGCCAGGGCCTCGCCGTCGGCGGGCCGGTCGTCGGGCGGCAGGCGCTCGAAAATCGTGGACACCTCGGCCGCCGACATCAGGCTGGTCTGGCTGAGGTTGTCGATGAATTGCTGCAGGGAGAGCGCCATCGGTCGGCCCAGAGTGTCACCCCATGATAGCCGCCGCAGCAACGTGCCCCAATGCTGGCGAGGAAAGAGGAGGCCGGTGCAACGCCGTGAGACCGGCGCAGCGCATCAGCACCCCGGCTGCACAGCGCTCTACGTTCTCGTGCAGCCGGGGTGCTTTGCGAGGCGCGATTCGCGAGACAGATCACCGCCCGGCGGCATCGACGCACGTACGCTCGCCGACCGATGCCCGCGGCCCGACCGACTGCCCGTCAGGCTGCTTGGTAACCGTTGACCGCCATGAGGCTGGCGGGCGCGAGACCAGCGGCGTGCGGAGCATGCCCCAGAGAGTCTGCCAGCGGCGGTCGTCCAGCTCATCGACGCCGAATTGGATCTGGCGCACGTCCTGCCGCATGCGATAACTCCGGGCCAGGTGGTCCCAGAGGGCCAGCACCGTGGAATAGTTCGAGTCGGTCTCCGCCTGCCGGCGTGAATGGTGCACCTTGTGCATGTCGGGCGTGACCACCAGCCAGCGCAGGTAGCGGTCGGCCCGGCCCAGCGAGATATCGGCGTGATGGAACTGCGTGGCCGCATTGACTAGCAGGTCGTAGACGACGAGGTGCCAGACGGAGAAGCCCAAGAGCGGGATCAGCCCCAGCCGCAAGGCGTGCCCCAGGGCCACCTCGCCCAGATGAAAGCGGACGGCCGTGGTCACGTCCATCTGCTGGTCGCTGTGGTGCATGCGGTGGAACCGCCACAGCAGCGGCAGCCGATGGTTCGCGCGGTGCCAGAGATACATCCAGCCGTCGAGCAGCACCAAAGCGAGGACCAACGGGATCGCAAAGAAGCCCGGCTTCTCCCAGAAGCCGGGCTTCTCGAACAGACGAAGCAGGCCGAAGCCGCGATCGGCCGTCCATTGGGCGACGGCGAGCGTAGCGCTGCCGAAAAGCAGGGCCAGCAGGGCGGTGTTGCCCGCGGCCAGCGTAAGATTCCGGGCCGCGTGCCGCAGGCGGCCGTGGCGAAAGCCAAAGAACGGCCGCCATGTTTCCCAGCACCAGAATGCGGCCAACAGCAGCACCGGCCAGACATATCGGGCCTGCAGAAGCTGCGGCCAGACTCCGGCATTGTCAACGGCGGTGTCCATCGGACTACGGGCTTCGGACTACAGGCTTCGGACTACCGCATGCTAGACGAGGATCTGGCGGGACCGTGAGGCACGATTGCTGATACCGCGGGAGCATCCGATAAGCCGGAGCGATGGTTCTGCTACGTGGGGCACGCGGCTCGCGTGCCCGCACCCGACAAACGAGATGACGCACGCGAGCCGCGTGCGCCACGAACTCCGCCTAGACGCTGGCAAGCGATTTGCCATAATGGCGGGCCTTGGACAGGCTTCAGGCTACGGACTACAGGCTACGGGCCGCGCCGCCAGCGCGTTCCCGATCAAGTCGGCTGAAGCCTTTAGCCGAAGCCTGTAGCCCGAAGCCCGCAGCCTCTTCCCGCCCCGACCACTCGGAGTGTTTCATGTTTCGCAATCTCAGCACCGATGCCCTCGGCTTTTGGGCGCCGCAGAACGAGCAGATCGAGCTGGCCTTGTCGTTCGGCTTCAAGTCGATCGATATCGACATGGTCGATTTCTCCGAGCAGGTGCAGTCGCGCGGGCCGGAGAAGTCGCGGCGGCTGATCGACAGCGCCAAGATCAAGATTGGCGCGTTTCGCCTGCCGCTGGACCTCGAGGCCGATGACGCCACGTACCGGCAGAAGCTCGAACCGCTGGTCAATTGGGCCACGCTGGCGGCGCAGGTCGGCTGCGGCCGGGCGCTGATTTCGGTGGCGCCGGCCAGTGAGGCGCGCCCGATGCACGGGAACTTCGAATTGCACCGAGCGCGGCTGTCGGAGATCGCCACCACACTAGCGGCTCAACAGATCAAGCTAGGCGTGGAATTCAACGCCCTGCCCCACCTGCGCGAGGGCAAGGCCCACGAATTCGTCCAGGCCTTCGACACGCTGCTGAAACTGGTGACCGCCGTCGGGCGGGACAACGTTGGCGTGGTCGTCGATGCCTGGCAAATGCACGTCGCCGGGTCCGGGATCGACGCCGTTGGTTCGCTGCCGCCAGACCGCATCGTCTACGTCAAGATCGCCGACGCGCCGGCCGACGTGCCCCGCGATCAATTGAAGGAAGAGAACCGGCTGCTGCCGGGAACCGGTGGGGCCATCGACCTCGTGGGGCTGGTTACCCTGCTCACGTCGATGAAATACGCCGGCCCCATTACGCCGGTGCTGCACTTCGGCCAATTCCACGGCCGGCGGCGCGACCAGGCCATCCGCCAGATCGCTCAGGCCATGGACGAGGTCTGGCGCGGCGCCGGTTTGCCGCCGGCCTTGGTCGTGCGGGCGTACTCGGGCTACGGAGCACCTCCGCCGACGCCTATTCAACAGCCGCCCAAGGAAGCCGAAGTGCCCAAGGAGCAGGTCGAGGAAGCCGCCC
>JBGQHD010000833.1:0-3090 GCA_041497795.1 Planctomycetia bacterium | reverse complement strand
GGCCCCGCGCCGCCGGCGCATTGTTCCGGGTGGGGCTGGCGGTGGATCACCAGTGGGTGCTGGCCCTGTCTGTGGGCGTGCCACCCTACGCCACCCTTGGTTTCAGCGGCTGGCGCGGGCGATTTGATTCTCTCGCCAGGCGTCAAGGTATGCGCGAAAGCCCTCCTGCGTCGCCGGCGCGGCCGTCTTTAAGACTGCGCGAGAAGCCTCGGACAGGAGCGATCCGCCCGACGATTGAAATTGATGAGCCGCCTGGGCCGCCACGGCCTCGTCGTAGTCCCGCAGGCCTTCGATAAGCTTTGCCAGCTCGCCGCGCGAGTCGGCGAATCGTCGCTGAGCATAATCGTAAGCCGCCGTTCTGCGGCCGTCGCCGTCGGCATCGAGCCAGACGGCGCCGCTGCAACCAATCACGTGCGGTTCCCACTGCGGCGAGACGGGCTGGTACGGCTTGGCCGTCTTCCAGTATGCGCCGTCAACGCCGGGGCCTATCGCAGTGGCCACGAGATGGACGTCGTGCTTCGGCTTGGGCAACGTCCAGGTACCGCTCCACTTCACGCCGGTGGGCAAGTCGCGCGGGGCTTTGCTATCGATGGCCTCCTCGCGAATCACCTTGCCGTTGGCGAAGAGTTGCACCCGGGCCGCCTGCACCCAGTGCGGCCCCAGCACGCGCACGGCCACTTGCACTTCGTCGTCAGGCGCCGGCGCCAGCTCGCCGGGACCGTACTTGCCGTTGACGGTCAGCTCCGCCAAGAGTCCGTAGCTCACCATCACCCGGCCCTGGAGGAAGTTGTTGGCCGCCGCGTCCACGTCGATGCGGCTCACGTCGCGGTCGTCGCAGCGAATGTAGGTGCGGCCCTGGCCGACGATGTACCTCGCGACGTCGTGCGAATCGCTGGCGCCGACCGGCGTAACCTGACGGCCGCGGTTGAGCAGGCCCATCCAATCGTGGAACAACCGCATCGCGTCGGTCTGTGTGGCCCCGGAGTTGACGACCTCCATCGCGCTAAATCGCATCGCCCAGTCGTCGAGGTTCTCGCCGACGACGGCGTTGAACAAGCTCGGCCCAAACGGCCGCGTGCCGCCGTGCAGGTCGCGGGCATGGTTGAGGATCGCGACCTTCACCCCCGGCGTGCGATGGATGTCGTCCAGGATCGCTTGCCAGCTCTTGAGCTTGTAGTCGGGAATGCGGGCCCCGGCACGCACCGGGAAGACGTTGAAGTGACCGATCGCCGTCGTCACCTCGTTGCCGATCACGGGCGTGAAATATTGCCGCACCTTCATCTTGCGGGCACACGGATCGTGGTCGATGTGCACGTTGTGATCTGTGGCGATCGGTAGCTCGATCCCCTCGCCGGCCAGCGTAATCATTCGCTCCTCGACGGTCGCGTCGCCGTGCCCGGAGTGGGTCAGCGTGTGCACGTGCGTGTCGCAGGCCACGTAGCCCGGCGTGGGCACCTCGCGGCGGATCGAAAGCGTCTTCTGGAACGTTTCGCCAGCGGCGACCGTGAACGTCGCCTGATCGAGCGAATACTCGAACCCGCGCCCCGCATAGGCCGTATAACGCCCGGCCGGCAGGCCGAACCTCGCTCGCCCGTCCGCCGTGTAGATGACTCCCGGCCGCACGGCCAGGTGATGATCCGACGCCGCGCCGACCGTTTGCAGCGCGCCCGATGCATCGACGATCGTCAGGCGGCAGGGCAGATGCGCCTGCGTGTCCGCGTCGATGACCTCGATCGCCGCAGTGCACTCCTCCAGCACCTGCCGCAACGGCCGCTGGTCGAGGGCGATCTGGCCGACGCGGATGTCGTCCGGCTCCGGCCGGGCGCCCATTTGCTGCTCGATTCGCAGCACGTTATCGCCATCGGCGAATCCTCCGGCTGGCACGGGGATGTAGACGACCATGTCGTTTTCGTCCCGCACGAGCTGCCCGATCCGCTTGCCGTTGAGCGACACGTGCCAGGCTTGCTTAACGTCTTGCTGCCGCAGGCGGAGCGTTTGCGCGGCGGCGTTCTTCGCGGCGGTGAACTTGACTTCGAGGGCCGGACCTTCCGGCGTTTGGGCGAACTCCGACCATTCGCGCGGTCCTGCGATCCGCAAGTGGTGCAACCTGGCGTCGAGCATCCGCGGCCCGGCGCCGGCGCAGGCGGCTGCCACGAGCCATAGCGGCAACACACGGAAGATGCGGCGGTGGCTCATGGCGGAATCCTGACGAACGGTTGCGCCGAACATCGAACATCCGACATCCAGCATCGAAAGGGCTTCGGTGCGACTGCCATTCTTGCGGCAAGACGTGGATGCCGGCCGTTTCCAGCGACTATCATAACGACGTTGGGTCTCGCGTTCTTGCATCCATTCCTGACCGATCGGTAATTGCATGGACCAGCACGCTCGCCGGCCGCTTGCCTTGTTCGTACATGGCGGACAAAAGTGTCCGCCTTACGTAGTGCCAGCCGCCGATTTCTTCGCGCGCCGCGAAAATACCGACCACGGATGTCACGGAGGCCACGGATACGGGGACGGGAATCCGTGCCATCCGTGTGATCTGTGGTCTCCTCGGCGGCTGCGCCCCGCCGGGTTATTCGTACTATTCGTGGTTGCGTCTGTCATCTCGCGCACCGAGGCCGCTGAGCCGCTCGGCGTGCGCGTGCCGGAGGGCTTCGAGGTCACGCTGTTTGCCGACGACGACCTGGCCCACGATATCCTTTCGCTGACGATCGATTCGCTCGGCCGGGTCGTCGTCTCCGGACCCGGCTACGTGCGGATTCTGCTCGATCGCGACGGCGATGGCCGGGCCGATGCTTACCAGCAATACGCCAATGGCCCCAAGACCGGCGCCCAGGGCATGTGCTTCGACGGCCGCAATCTAATCTGCACGGGCGACGATGGACTGATTCGGTACGTCGATCGCGATGGCGACGACCTCGCCGACGGGCCGCCCGCGACGTTGCTGAAGATCAAGGCCGGCGGCGAGCATCATGCCCATAGCGTGCAGCGCGGGCCCGACGGCTGGTGGTACGTGATGGCCGGCAACATGGCCGGCGTGACGGAGAAGACGGTCACGCTGCCCACCTCGCCGGTGCTGCGTCCGCG
>JBGQHD010000832.1:0-3094 GCA_041497795.1 Planctomycetia bacterium | reverse complement strand
GGCGATCTGCGCGTTCACCTGCTTGAAGCTGCGATACTTGTTGGCCGCGCGGACCAGCGACCCCCGCTCGCGGGCCACGGCGGCCATCTTGCCGGGATTGGTCAGCACGGCCGGATCGACCATCATCCGCTCGAGTTCCTCGAAGCGGGTCAGGTTTTTTTCGAGTTGTTCACGCATGGGAATCCTCCTCGGTCAGCAGATTATCTTGGGTTGGCGGCCGAAAGGGCCAGACCGATCTTGCGGAACCGGCTTGCAGACCGATCGAGCGCGGCGCTTCCAAAATCCCAAAGCGGCGACGAGTCGCCGCACTCCAGATTGGTTGACGCGCTTTGGAGTGCGATGACTCGTCATCGCTTTGGGAGTTTTGAGACCGGCCGTTGACCGGCAACAGCAGCCGGGAGCCGGCGCTCCGCAACACGAGCGCACCTTCAGAGAGCTGGGCGCTCGACGGGGCAAGCGAGATGGGCCGGACGGATTGGCAATCCGTCCTACCAGCGGTGGTCAGCTAAGATTCGCCGGCTTCTTCGCCTTCGTCGGCGACCTTGGCCACGATCTTCTTGGGCTTCTTCGTCAGGCTGGCGTAGCCGGCGGAGAACTTCTTCTGGAACTTCTCGATCCGGCCGGCCGTATCGATGTATTTCAGCTTGCCCGTGTAGAACGGGTGGCAGACGCTGCAAATATCGACCTTCAGCTCCGGCACCGTGCTGCGGGTGAGGAAGGTGCTGCCGCAGCCGCAGCTCACCTTGGTGACCATGTACTTGGGATGGATGTCGGCTTTCATCGGTCCGGCCCTTGCAAATGCCCTGGCTTCGAGTGAACGGAATATGTTACCGGGATGGTGCCGGATCGACAAGGCCGCGATCTGCGCGATCGGCCGGTGAAGTCGGCCAACGTGCCGTGGAATCGACGTTTTCCGCTAGCCGTCAACGTCTACAATCGTAAGGGTTCGCGGTACGTTGACTACGAGTTCCGCGACCGTGATACGTTCGAGGAGTTCTGCCGACTCAACCGTGCGTCTGTGATAAGCCATAGGCAGCGCACAATTCGCACCTCACCAGCCGCCATGCCTCGCCGCGAAACGCTCGCCAAACTGCACGCCGCCGCTCCGGCGGTGCTCCCTTCGATGCTGCTGTGCGATTTCACCAACCTGCGGCAGGAGGTGGACCGGCTGCACGCCGCCGGCGTGAAGGCACTGCACCTGGATGTGATGGACGGGCATTTCGTGCCCAACCTGACCTACGGGCTGCCGCTGGTCGAGGCTTTTCGCAAGCTGACCGAGCTGCCGCTGGATGTGCACCTGATGATCGACAACCCGCTGGAGTTCGCCGAGGGCTTTGCAAAGGCCGGGGCCGATTCGCTGACCGTTCACATCGAGGCCCTGCCCGACCCGCGGGCGACGCTGCGGCGCATCCACGATTTGGACCTGGCGGCCGGCCTGGCGCTCAATCCGGATACGCCGCTGTCGGCAATCGAGCCCTTCCTGGACGAGTGCGACATTGTGCTCGTGATGAGCGTCATGCCCGGCTTCGGCGGCCAGAAGTTCGAGCGCGCTGCGCTGGAGAAGCTCGCGACCTTGCGGGGCCGCGTGCGCGATGACCAATTGCTGGAGGTCGATGGAGGGGTCAACGACAGGACGATCGCCGATTGTGCGAAGGCTGGTGCGAACCTGTTCGTGGTCGGTTCGGCCATCTTCCGCACGGAGGATTACGGCCAAAGCGTCGGGCGGCTGAATTCGCTGATTGGCGGCAAGTAGCAGGCACACTCCGTGTGCCGTAGCCTGACTCTCCGAGTCGGGCGGCCGAAACAAACGCCCGACTCGGAGAGTCAGGCTACGACAGTCGGCCTGCCCGGCGGACAGGAATGTTTGCCCCACATCCTGAGAACGCGAACGGAATGAATTCCGTTCTACGCGTTCAACTCGCGGAGCGAGTTGGCCACATTGGCGATGTGCGCCGGCGTCGTGCCACAGCAGCCGCCGATGAGCCGCGCGCCGGCGGCGAGCCAGGTTCGCGCGAAGTCGGTGTACACGGCGGGAGCCTCCGCGGTATTCCGCCAGCCCTGCACCGCGTCCACCTCGCCGATGTTGGCGTAACAGCCAATGGGCGTGTCGCCGCACTCTCGCCTCAGCTCCCGGAGCAGTCCTTCCATCAACCGCGCTGGCCCGCAATTCACCAGCACGGCATCCGGCCGGAGTGGCAATACGGCTCGGGCAGCGTCGCGAAGCGGCTCGCCCGAGAGCAGCCGGCCATCGACCCCGCAGGCGAAGCTGACGAGCACCGGCAATTTCGTGGCGGAGGCGCCTCGCGTGGCGGCGACCGCCTCGCGAATCGTGTTCTGCGTCTCGACGAGGATCAGATCGACGCCGGCGGCGGCGAGGTTCTCGGCCATGTGACGATGCTCCCGCTCCAAGGCCGCATCGTCCGGCGTCAGGTGAGGCGAGTAGCAGTCTTCCAGCGGCGCTTGCGATCCGGCCACCCAGGCCGAGCCGCCAGCCGCCGACCGTGCTAGCGCGACAGCCTGGGCCGTCAGCTCGGCCGCCGCACGCCGAGCGTCAGCCATGCCGCCGGCGCGGAGGCTGCGTTCGTGCGTGCGAAACGTGTTGGCGGTAATCACCTCGGCCCCAGCCGCCACGTAGTCCGCATGAATCTGCCGCACGACCTCCGGCGCGCGAAGCAGGGCGGCGGCCGACCAGAGCGGCAGCGACGTATCCACGCCGCGGCGATTCAGCTCCGTGCCCGTTGCCCCATCGAGCAAGACGGGCGACGGGTCGGCGAGTCGGTCGCGGAAGGGTCGCATGAAAGCCACGGCTCGGCAAGAATAAAGTCGCTTGGGTTACAAAACTCCTCTCCCCGTTGGGGAGAGGCTGGGTGAGGGGCGTTTTCGCGCGGATTTCCCCTCACCCCAACCCTCTCCCCAAAGGGAGAGGGAGTCATGAAACCCTCCAGGATTATTCACCATGCTCACCCGCCAACAAGTCCGCGAACTGGACCGCCGGGCGATCGAGGAGTTCGGCGTGCCGGGCATCGTGCTCATGGAGAACGCCGGCCGCGGCGTGGCCGAGACGATCTGCCAGCTTGGTTTGCCCGGCCCGGTG
>JBGQHD010000831.1:0-3097 GCA_041497795.1 Planctomycetia bacterium | reverse complement strand
GTGTTGAACTCAAACACCATCGTCCCCAGCGCCACGCCGCCGGAAGAGAGCTGCTGCTTGACGGGGTTGGGACGCATGGCGGGGGGAATGACGAATGACGAAGCACGAATGACGAAGGAAATCCTAATGACCAATGACAAGGGACGAAACAGGCAAACGCCGTTTTCCTTCGTCATTCGTGCTTCGTCATTCCTTCGTCATTCGTGCTTCGTCATTCGTCATTAGGTCCGCAGGAACTGCCGGTCCAGCTCCTCGCGCGTCAGCACGAGCGCGGTCGGCCGGCCGTGGGGGCAGTGGTGCGTGTCTTGGGCCAGGTGGCGCTGCTGGAGCAGAGCGTCGATCTCCCCGGGCGTGAGGCGGTCGCCGGCTTTGACCGCCGCCTTGCAGGACATCATGTGCAACAGCTCGTCCAGCAGGTCGCGCCGGTCCGGCGCCTTGCCGCCGGAGAGCAGCCGTTCCACGACGCCGCGCAGCATCTCCAGCAGGTTCACCTTGGCCAGCATCGCCGGGTAACTGGTCACCAGCACCGTGTCGCCGCCAAACGGCTCGACCCGCACGCCGAGCTGGGCCAAGAGCTCGCGCTGCTCCAGCACCGCGGCGGCCTCGGCCGGGCTGAGGTCCACCGGCTCGGGCACGAGCAGGCTTTGGCACTCCACCGCCCCGGCCAACACCTTGGCCCGGAGCTGCTCGTAAAGGACCCGCTCGTGCAGCGCGTGCTGATCGATCACCAACACCCCTTCGCCCGTCTCGGCGATGAGGTAGCGATCGTGGACTTGGAGGGCCGTAGGACGTGCAGCGGATCCTCGCTCGGCAGCAGCCACAGCGGGAAGCGGTGCATCGACGCCGGCGAGAGGCGGAGCATTGTCGGCGAGCAGCGGGGCGTAGCCGGCGAGCGGCGGGGAGTGGCCGGCGAGCGGCGGGCGTAAGCCCGCTGATGGGGCGCCGCCGTGCTCGAAATTGCGCCACACATCGTCGCGCGGCTCGCCGGGCAGAACTTCGTCAATCGCCTCAGCACCCGTGCCGCCTTGCCCGATCCCGAACGCCGCCGAAAGATCGCTGTTGAGCTTGTGCAATCTGAGCGAGGTCCGCTGGGGCCCCGCCGGATCGGGGGACGGATCGAGCAACGGCGCTCCGCTGGTTTCTGCCGGATGATGAGGTGCTTCCGCGACCGGCGGTTCCGCCGCGTTATCAGGGGGCTGACGCCCCCCGCTCGCCGGGGCGTTCGGGGCGGCGTCGTCGATTTCCCAGGCGGTCAGTTGGCCTTTGGCCCAGGCGACCAGCTCTTGCCGCACTTCGTCGGCGCGGCGCGGGTCGTGGGCCGACGCGGGCTCGCTCTCGTCGGTTTGGGTGGACACACCTGGCGGCTTCCAGTGGGCGGTCAGGTCGGTGCCCAGGAACTTCGTCCGCAGCGTGCCCAGGAGGAGGCTATAGAGCCGCCCGCCGTCTTGAAAGCGGACCTCGAGCTTGGTGGGGTGGACGTTGACATCGACGGCGTCGGCCGGGACTTCGAAGCAGATGAAGGCGATCGGGTATCGCCCGGTGAGCAACAGCCCGCGATAGGCCTCCGTCAAGGCGTGCTGCAGCGAGCGGTCGCGGATGTACCGGCCGTTGAGGAAGAAGTACTGCGAGCGATTGTTCGGCCGGCTGTGCCCCGGATTGGCGACGTAGCCAAACAGCCGGCAGCCGGTTGCGGCGCTCGTGGAGTTCGTGCCTCCGCCGCCAGGCGAAGCTTCGCACCGCTCGATAGCAATCAGGCCGTCGGCCAGCTCCTGGCCGAAGAAGCGGCCGATCCGCTCCCGCCAGTCGGCCGTCGGCGGCAGGTCGTACACCTCGCGGCCGTTGTGCCGCAGCGTGAAATGGACGTTGGGATGGGCCAAAGCCAACCGGGCAACCGCTTCGCTGATATGGCCGATCTCGGTCTGCGTGCTCTTGAGGAACTTGCGCCGCACCGGCGTGTTGAAGAACAAATTACGGACCTCGACCGTCGTCCCCTCCGGGCAGCCGCAGGGCACGACGGAATCGGCCAGGCCGTCGTCATCCCGAGCGCCGCTGTCGTTCTGAGCGCAGCGAAGAATCTCCGCCTCGCCGAAGAGGTCTCCGGAAGCGCGAACGCCGAGCGGCACAGCACTCGCCGCCGCGACGCTGAGCGGGCTGCCGCCGCCTTCCAGCGTCAGCTCCGCTCCGGCGGCTTCTCCTTGCGGGCGGCTGCGGAGGGTGAACTGGCTGACGGCCGCAATCGACGCCAGGGCCTCGCCGCGGAAGCCGAGCGTGGCCACGCGAAACAGGTCGTCGGCCGTGCGGATCTTGCTGGTGGCGTGCGGCGCGACGGCCAGCGGCAATTGGTCGGGGGCGAGGCCACAGCCGTTATCGACCACGCGCAGGAGGTCGAGGCCACCCTTTTCGACGCTGACGTCGATCCGCGTGGCCCCGGCGTCCAGGGAATTCTCGACCAGCTCCTTGACCACGCTGGCCGGGCGCTCGATCACCTCGCCGGCGGCGATCTTGTTGACGACGTGCGGCGGAAGTCGCTGGATTTGTGGCATGGTCATCCGTGGCTCAAAAGAACGTCCGATACACGATCATCGCCAGCACGCCCATCACGGCGGCCACCGCCAGCCAAACGACGATGACCACCGAGTGAGGCAAAGCTTCTTCGTGTCGCTGCGGCGGGAAGCCGGTCTGCGAGTCCAGCGGCAACGTTTCTTCGCTGGCCGAGCCCAGGGCGTGCGTCCCCTGCGACCAATGGTTGCGGCTGTCGCCCCGCTCCCCCTCGCCGATGCGCAGGGGCTTGGCCGTGTAGGGCAGCGGCGGTGGCGTGGCGCCGGAGCGCGTTTCGACCTCGGTGGTGCCGCTCATCACCGTGGCCGGCCAATCGTCGCCCGCCCAAGGGCGAAGCCGGGGGATGACCTCCGCGGCGCTGGCGATCCGCTGGGCAGGGTCTTTCATCATCATGTCGGCCAGCACGTCCACGAAGGCCGTCTGCAGCTCGGGATTGACGCGGCGAGGATCCATCGGCTGCTCGTGGCAGTGCCGCCGGGCTTTCTCCCGCGTCGTGCCGCCGGGAAAGGGGACCTTGCCCGTCACCGCGTAGTACAGC
>JBGQHD010000830.1:0-3099 GCA_041497795.1 Planctomycetia bacterium | reverse complement strand
GGCCAAAGCCAAAGAAGAAAAACAAGCCAAGCCGGACAAGCAAGCCAAGCCGGACAAGCAAGCCAAGCCGGACAAGCAAGCCAAGCCGGACAAGCAAGCCAAGCCGGACAAGCAAGCCAAGCCGGACAAGAAGGAAAAGGGCAAGGGCAAGGCCGACGGCAAGGCTGCCGAGGGTAAAGCCACTGCGCCCGAGCAGAAGGTCGTGCCCCGGCTGTGGGAAAAGTACCACCGCGAGGTGCAGCCTCGCCTGGCGGAGAAGTTCAGCCGCTCCAACGCGCACAACCTGCCCAAGCTCAAGAAGATCGTCGTCAACATGGGCGTGGGTTCGGCGGTCGCGGAGAAGAAGCACCTGGAAGAAGCGGTCTCCGCCCTCAGCCAGGTGACCGGACAAAGGCCCGCCTTGACGATCGCCCGGCAGTCGATCGCCGGCTTCCGCCTGCGTGAGGACATGCACATCGGCTGCATGGTGACGCTGCGCGGGGCGCGGATGTACGAGTTCTTGGACCGGCTGATCGCCCTGGCGCTGCCCCGCGTCCGCGACTTCCGCGGTTTGAACCCTAAGGGGTTCGACGGCCACGGCAACTATAACCTCGGCTTGTCCGAGCAACTGGTCTTCCCCGAGATCAACCCCGACAAGTACACGCGCACGCAAGGCATGAACGTGACGATCGTGATCTCGGGGAACAGCGACGACGAGTCGCGCGAGCTGCTCCGCGAGCTGGGGATGCCGTTCCGCGTGGCTGAGGGCGCGGAGGCGAACCGCTGATCCCTGATTCGGATACTGATCCTGAAAACCTGAAGCCTTACACGAGTCCATGGCCAGCAAGTCGAAGATCGCTGCGTCGCTTCGCCCGCCGAAGTTTTCGACCCGGCATCGCAACCGCTGCAAGATCTGCGGCCGGCCGCGGGCCGTGTACCGCAAGTTCGGCGTTTGCCGGATTTGTTTCCGTAACCTGGCGGACGAGGGATTGATCCCCGGCGTCCGTAAAGCAAGCTGGTAAGCAGAAAGACCGAGAGGGCTCGGGGCTCAGGAAAGACGTGCCAGCGCAAACCCCTGAACCCTGACTCCTGAACCCTGACTCCTGAATTCCGCATCATGTTGACCGATCCCCTCGCCGACATGCTCACTCGCATCCGCAACGCGGCCCGCATCGAGCGGCCGCTGGTGGATATTCCCCTCTCGAAGGTGAAGCGAGGGGTCGCCGAGGTGCTCAAGCGCGAGGGCTTCATCTGGGATTGGCAGATCGTCGAGGACAAGCCATGCAGCCAACTGCGGGTGGTCTTGAAATACGGCCCCAACGGCGAGCAGGTGCTGCGGCACCTCAAAAGCGTGAGCACGCCCGGGCGGCGGGTCTATCGCAAGGTGTCGGACCTCAAGCCGGTGCTCAACGGGCTGGGCATTTGGGTGGTCAGCACCAGCCGAGGAGTGCTGAGCGACCGCGAAGCCCGGCAGTCGAACATCGGCGGCGAAGTGCTGTGCGAGGTGTGGTAGAGGTTCATTCCGTCATTCGTCATTCCGTCATTCGTCATTGAGCACGCCATGTCCCGTATCGGCAAGAAACCGCTCCCCATCCCCGACAAGGTGCAGGTCTCGGTGGCGGACCGCACGGTCAACGTGGAAGGGCCGCTGGGCAAACTGTCGTGGGAGTTTCGCCCCGAGATCGCGGTGAACGTCGATGCCTCGGCCAAAGAGGTGCGCGTTTCCCGCGGCGACGAATCCCGGACGGCGCGGGCCCTGCACGGCCTGACGCGGGCCCTGCTCCGCAACATGATCGAGGGCGTGACCAAGGGTTACGAGAAGAAGCTCGAGATTCAGGGGGTCGGCTACATTGCCGCCATCCAGAAGGGCGTGCTTCAGCTTCGCGTCGGCTACGCCAACGAAGTCCAGAAGCCGATTCCCCAGGGCTTGCAGGTCACTTGCCCGGACCAGACACACGTGGTCGTCAAGGGGATCGACAAGCAAATGGTCGGTCAGTTTGCCGCCGAGGTGCGGGCCGTGCGCAAGCCGGAGCCGTACAAGGGGAAGGGAATCCGCTACGATGGCGAAGTCGTGCGCCGCAAGGCCGGCAAGACCCAGGCCTAGCCATGCGAACCGTCGCGATGCGAATCGTAGCGCTGTGAGTCCTGGGGACCGACTCGCGCTGGAGACCGACGCGCGATTCAGACTGAAGCAGCGATCGGGTGGAGATTACTCGCCATGAATCATCAGAAGACCATCGCCCGCCAACGGGTGCGTCGTCGTCGTCGCGTCCGCCGTCATTTGCGCGCTACGACGCGGGGGGTGGTGCCGCGCCCGCGGCTGAGCGTCTTCCGCAGCAACAAGCACATGTACGTGCAGGTCATCGACGACCACGCCGGTCGGACGGTGGCGGCCGCCAGCACGGCGGAGAAGGGCGTGCTCAACGGCGCGAAGTCGGGCGCGAACAAGACCGCTGCCGTGGCCGTGGGCAAGGCCATCGCCCAGCGCTCGATCGCGGCGGGAGTGAAGGAAGTCACGTTCGACCGAGGCCCGTACAAGTTTCACGGCCGAGTCGCCGCGCTGGCCCAGGCGGCGCGCGAGGCCGGATTGGTGTTTTAGTCCTACTCAAGACGGGGATTGACCGTGGCTGCCGACACACGTAGCGACTATATCGTCAAACTGCTGGGCGTCCGCCGCTGCGCCGCGGTGGTGAAGGGGGGCCGGCGGTTCAGTTTCACGGCCCTGGTCGTGGTCGGCGACGGCAAGGGGCGGGTGGGCTACGGCTACGGCAAGGCCAACGAGGTGCCGCCCGCCGTGGACAAGGCGACCAAAGACGCCACCCGCAGCTTCCGCTCGATCCGTCTCGAGGGGAGCACCATCCCGCACACGATCAATGGCCGGTTCGGCGCGGCGCACGTGGTCCTCGTGCCGGCCACGCCGGGCACCGGGGTCATCGCCGGCGCGGCCGTGCGGGCGGTCTGCGAGGCGGCCGGCATCAAAGACATTTTGACCAAGAGCTTTGGCTCGACCAATCCGATCAACCTGGTCAAGGCCACGGTGGGGGCCCTGGAAAGCATGCGCGGCCGGCAGGAAGTCGAAGCGCTGCGAGGAGTAAAGCTGTCATGATGATCCACGACGTG
>JBGQHD010000829.1:0-3101 GCA_041497795.1 Planctomycetia bacterium | reverse complement strand
CGGGCCAGCAAGCTCGATCCGATCGAGGCCCTGCGCTATGAATGACAACAAGCCATCCGCCTCGTCGGCCGATTTCGAACATCGAACGTCCAACGTCCAACGTCCAACATCGAACGAAATGGGATCCACCTCCCAGCAAGTTCGACGTTGGACGTTGGACGTTCGATGTTGGACGTTCAATTCTCAGCCTAAGCAGCCGTGGCATTGATCGAATTACTCGACGTGCGAAAGGTCTACGACCTGGGCGAGGTCCAGGTCGAGGCGCTCCGCGGCGCGTCGTTGACGATCGAACGGGGGCAGTACCTCGCCCTTATGGGCCCCTCCGGCTCTGGCAAGTCCACGCTGATGAACGTGCTGGGCTGCCTGGACCGTCCCACCAGCGGCAGCTACGTGTTGGATGGCGAGCAAATCGCCGCGTTGCCGGCCGACAAGCGGGCGCGGATCCGCAACCAGAAGATCGGCTTCGTCTTCCAGAACTTCAATCTCCTGGCCCGCACCTCGGCGCTGGAAAATGTCGAGGTGCCGCTCCTGTACGCGGGCGGCATTTCCACGCGAGAACGCCATCGCCTGGCCACCGAGATGCTGGCGAAGGTCGGCCTGGCCAACCGCATGGACCATCATCCCAGCCAGCTCTCCGGTGGGCAGCAGCAACGGGTGGCCATCGCCCGGGCGCTTGTGAATCGCCCTTCGATCCTGTTGTGCGACGAGCCGACGGGCAACCTCGATTCGCGGACCAGCAAGGAGATCATCCAGTTGTTCCGCGACCTGAACGAGCAGGCGGGCATCACCGTGATCGTGGTGACCCACGATCAGGACGTCGCCCGCCATGCCAAGCGGATCATCGCCCTGCGAGACGGCGAGATCGTGGCCGACACGGCCGATCTTGCCCAGGCGCTGCGGACGCTGCACGATGAGGGCGTGACAAACGTGACAGGGTGACAAGGTGACAAGGTGACAGGGTGATGGTGCCGAACGTCCAACGTCCAACATCGAACGTCCAACATCGAACCGTTCGACGTTGGGCGTTGGACGTTGGACGTTTGATGTTCAGTCTGTGAAGTGTCACCTCTTCGTGACTTTCGCCGAACGACCATGAGCTCCGTGACCATCGACGGCGTTCTTGCCCGCGAGGTGCTCGACAGCCGCGGCAAGCCGACGGTCGAGGCGGAGGTGATCTGCTCGGACGGCTCGCGCGGGCTGGCCATCGTGCCCTCGGGCGCAAGCACCGGCAAGGCCGAGGCCGTGGAGCTGCGCGACGGCGATCCTGACCGCTACGATGGCCAGGGCGTGCAGCGGGCCGTGGCCCATGTTGTCGAGATCCTTGGCCCGGCGGTGCTCGACGTGGACGTGGCCGATCAGGCGGCGCTCGATGCCCGCATGATCGAGCTGGACGGCACGCCGCAAAAGAGCTGGCTCGGCGCCAATGCCATGCTTGGCATCTCGCTGGCCGCGGCTCACGCGGCTGCCGCCGCGCTGCGAATCCCGCTGTATGAACACGTCAACCATCTCTGGCGAGAGCTGCCTGGCCCTCCCTTGCCCGCTGAACAAGCGGCGCCCCGCCTGCCGCTGCCGATGACGAACATGATCTCCGGCGGACTGCACGCCGGGGGCAACCTGGATTTTCAAGACTTTCTTATCAGTCCCGTGGGCGCGCCAGATTATGCCACGGGCTTGGAGTGGATCGTGCGCGTCTACCGCCGCCTCGGCGGGCTGCTGCACGAAGCCGGTTACGAGGGGCGGCTCGTCGGCGACGAAGGGGGCTACGGTCCACGCCTGCCGTCGAACCGCGCAGCGGCCGAGTTCGTGGTCAGGGCGATCGAGGCGGCCGGCCTGCGTCCTGGCCGCGACGTGATGCTGAACCTCGACGTCGCCAGCACGCACTTCTGGGACGGCGTGCACTATCGGCTGGCCACCGACTGTCATTCTGAGCGCAGCGAAGAATCTCGGCCGCGCGCGCAGGAGACCCTTCGCTCCGTTCAGGGTGACGAACGCGGCGTTCAGGGTGACCATCCGCCCGTGCGTCTCAGCACCGACCAGATGATCGACCAACTCGCCGCGCTCGTCGATGAATTCCCCATCATCAGCATCGAAGACGGCTTGGCCGAGGAAGACTGGCCCGGCTGGGAGCGGCTGACGGCACGGCTGGGCGAGCGCGTGATCCTGATCGGCGACGATCTCTTCGCCACGAGTATCGACCGCCTGCGGCGCGGCATTGACGTCGGTGCCGCCAACGGCGTGCTGGTGAAGGTCAACCAGATCGGCACGCTGACCGAAACGCTGCGAACGATGCGGCTGGCCGCGGCCGCCGGCTATGTGCGCGTCGTCTCCGCGCGCAGTGGCGAAACCGAGGACACCACGATCGCCGATCTGGCCGTCGGCACGGCGGCCCAGCAGATCAAGATCGGCTCGATCGTCCGCAGCGAGCGGCTGGCCAAATACAACCGCCTGCTGCGGATCGCGGAAGAGCTGCCGTAGCCTGACTCTCCGAGTCGGGGGCCCGACTCGGAGAGTCAGGCTACGGCAGACAGGAATGTCTACCCACGTCTGGCAACTCGCGGAGCGAGTTGCCCACATTGGCGGCATGCCAGCACGCGAACCGGCGTAGCGGCGCTCTCGGCGGCCCGGTAGACTCTCCGCCCCTTCGACCTCCTCTTCTCGGCGCACCCTTGCGCATGGAGTCCGTCCATGTCTGCGGTTCCCATGTCTGCGACCCCCTTGTCCGCGCGCAAAGCCTTCTCGTTCGTGCACGCTAGCGACCTGCACCTGGAGCTGCCGCCTCATGGCCTCGGCGAAATCCCGGAGCACCTGCGCGACAGCCTGCTCGAATCGCCCTACCGCGCCGCCGAGCGGGTGTTCGACTTAGCCCTGAGCGACAAAGCCGACTTCCTCGTGCTGTCGGGCGACGTACTGGCGGTGGACCATCGTAGTAGGCACACTCCGTGTGCCGCATCGGCTGACGGCACGCGGAGCGTGCCTGCTACTTTCACCGGTCCGCGCGGGCCGTGCTTTCTGGTGAAGCAGTTCCAGCGACTGCGCGACCGCGATATCGCCGTGTACTGGGCGGCCGGTCACGTGGGCGAGTCTCTCCGAGACTCGCACTG
>JBGQHD010000828.1:0-3102 GCA_041497795.1 Planctomycetia bacterium | reverse complement strand
TGGAAACGTGCCCCACACATCCGCTACGGCCGCTACCACCGATCCGACATGGCACGGACGGATCATTCGCGAGCTAGGCTTTCCAGAATGGCCTTCCTCGCGCTGATCCAACCTCCATGACCACGACCCTGGAACTCGAAGAGTTCACGCCGGCGTTCACATCCTCGACGGGCGAACGGCGCCGAACGCACCTCTGCACCACGCCTGCTGACCTGGCCCGGCTCGAAGCCGCCTGGCGGCTGCTGGGTCAGCAAACCGGCGGGCCGATCGAACAATTCGACTGGGCGGCCACCTGCGTGGCCGCGGCGGCGGACAGGAGTGTCGGCCTTACGTTGCCAGGCCGCCAATTGCGGGTCATTGCCGCGGTGCACAACGACCGGCTGGTCGGCGTGCTGCCTCTGGAATGCAAGCGAGTCCACGGCGTGCGTCGCCTGGTGATGCTGGGCGTGGACGAACTGCACGAGCCGATGGGCCCGCTGGCCGCCGACCCGCAGGCGTTGCGGCAGCTCGCCGCCGCCGTGGCCGAACAGCGCCACCCGGTCGTGTTGGATCGGCTGGTCGTGGATACGGCGGCGCTCGACACGCTCCGCCGCGAGCTGGGTCGGCGCGGCGCCGTCGTGGTGCGGCAGCAGCCGAGCTATCCGTGGATTCCGCTGGATGGCTCGTGGGAGGAGCCGGAAAAACACTTGAACTCCGGCCGTCGCTCCGACCTGCGGCGGTCACGTCGCAAGGCGGAGAAGCTCGGGGAGGTCGCCACCGAGATCGTCTCGCCGCGGCCCGACGAGCTGGACGCCCTGCTCGATGAGGCCTTCGCCGTCGAGGCGCGGTCGTGGAAGGGCCTCGAAGGCACCGCCCTGGCGCGCGACGCCGCGCGGGCGGCCTTCTACTGCAAGTATGCCCACGCCGCCTGCCGGCAGGACAGCCTGCGGATGTGTTTCCTGCGGATCGGCGGGCGGGCCGTGGCCACGCAGATTGCCGTGATGGCGGGCGGCGTGATGACAGGCGTAGTGCAGGGCGGCGGCTTCTGGCTGCTGAAGATCGGCTACGACGCGGAATTCTCGGACTGCTCGCCCGGCATGCTGTTGCTGCGCGACTCGATCGCTTACGCCGCGCGGGCCGGCTGCAGCTCGTTTGAGTTCCTCGGGCAGTCCGAGCCGTGGATCGCGATCTGGACCGACTGCGAGCGGCCCTGCGTGTCGCTGCGGATGTATCCCCACAACGTCCACGGGGCCACGGCGCTGGCGGCCGACGCCGCCTTCAAGCTCTCCGGACGTGTCGCCGCGAAGACGCGACAGATCACCGCCCGCGTGCGCGGCGCCGCCAAGGCGTGCGTGATGCCGCTGGTGAAGCGGGCCGCGCGCCGCTACATCGCCGGCAACAAGCTTGGCGATGCCCTGCGCGTGAAGGAGCAGCTCGCCGCCCAGGGGCATTGGACGACGATCGGCTATTGGGATGCCGAAGGGGACAGCGCGCGAGCAGTCGCGGATCAATACCTGGCCGGCCTCGATGCACTGGTCCAGGAGTCGCCCGACTGCTACTTGTCGATCAAGCTGCCGGCCCTGCGCTTTTCGAGCGAGCTGCTAAGTGAGGTCGCCGAGCGTGCCGTGGGGCACGTTTACAAACGTGCCCGTCCAACGTGCCGGTTGGCGCGCGGTCCAAACGGGCCTTCGATTGTCGGGCACGTTTACAAACGTGCCCCACGCCGCATTCACTTCGACGCCCTGGCTCCCGAGACCGCCGATCGCACGCGGGAGATGATCGACGAGCTGCTGACCGCCGTGCCGGGCATCGACCTCGGCTGCACGCTGCCGGGCCGCTGGCGCCGTAGCCCGCAGGATGCACGGTGGGCGGTGGAGCGGGGCCTGTTCGTGCGGGTTGTCAAAGGCCAGTGGGCCGATCCGCAGGAGCCCGGCCGCGATCCGCGGGCAGGCTACTTGGAGGTCATCGATCAGCTTGCCGGCCGGGCGCGGCGCGTCGCGGTCGCCACGCACGATCCCGACCTGGCCGCCGACGCGCTGCGCCGCCTCCGGGCTGCGGGAACGCCGTGCGATCTGGAGCTACTGCACGGGTTGCCAATGCGAAGAGCAATCAAGAAGGCCCGCGAGCTGGGCGTGGGCGTGCGAGTGTATGTGCCCTATGGCGAGACGTACTTGCCGTACGCCTTGTCGCAAATCCGGCGTCGGCCGCGCATCTTGTGGTGGCTGGCCAAGGACGCCGTGGCGTCGCTGCTGCCGTACCATCGTGAGAGGGGGGCAGGAAACCGAACATCGAACGTCCAACATTGAACATCGAGCATCGAACTCTACCGTTCGATGTTGGACGTTCGACGTTAAATGTTGGATGTTCGGTTCCTCCACTTGGCACGCGTTATGTTGTAGCTCCTCGCCAAATCAAAAGCCCCCTACTTGGCCCTCGGCCGGCTGCTGCCGGTGCCGAAGTCCATTTCGGACTCGATGGCCGATTCGCGGTGATTGAAGGCCTTGACGGCTCCCGTCCGCAGCGAGGGGGGCAGCGGCACCGAGCGGGTGCGAACGCTAGTCCGCTTGACCTGCTTGGCGTGAATCTCGACCTCGTTGTCGAGCTGCACGTATTCGTGACCGCTGACCCGGTTGCGGCCGGTGATGCGGTACTCGCCTGGCTCCAGGATGACCACTTCGCCCGACTCCAGCTCCCAAGCGGAGGTGTAATCTTCGAGGATGCAAATCGTTTCCGTGCGAACTAGCGTGGCGGCGATCATGGCCTTGGCTCCCTGGCTCGGCGGCGTTTTTGCGTCTTACCGAGCCTTGTTGTGGTTGACTCTTCTTTGATGTCGTTTTTGGTTGTTGGGTTCGGTCCCTTGTTCGGTTAGGGGTATAGGCGGAAACCGTGCCAAATCTAACGGAGATTTGGTATTTCGCCGCAATGGATTGCAGAGAAACACCTTACGAAGAACATCCGGATTCGCGGCGTGGCACCGCCTGTCGCACAAAAGAATCTCGCCGACGACATCCTGCGGCCGGAGTGAGTCAATCCGAACCAAGCCGACACTAGCCCGACGCGCAAGCGAGGGAGGAGCGTGGCCTGAGGTCGATCCCGCATCTCCTCGCTTGCGCGTCGGGCTAG
>JBGQHD010000827.1:0-3103 GCA_041497795.1 Planctomycetia bacterium | reverse complement strand
GTGGGCGTGAACTGCGGCTCGGTCGATCCGGCGAAGGCCGAGAAACACCGTAGCGTGACTCTCCGAGTCGCGCGGCCCGACTCGGAGAGTCAGGCTACGGGCGATTCGCTCGCCCCGATGCTGGAAAGTGCCCTGGACCATTGCGAGCTGCTCGACCGCATCGGTTTCACCCGGTACTGCGTGTCGCTGAAGGACTCCGATCCGGCCAAGGTCATCGAGGTCAATCGCCGCTTCGCCGCCGCGCGGCCCGACGTGCCGCTGCACCTGGGCGTGACGGAAGCCGGATTGCCGCCCGAGGGGATCATCAAAACGCGGATCGCCTTTGAGCAGCTTTTGAGCCGCGGCATTGGCGATACCGTCCGCGTGTCGCTCACGGTGCCCAATCCGCGGAAGAGCGAGGAGATCGCCGCCGCCCGCCAGATCATCGAAGACATCGCCGCCGGGCGGGTGCGGAGCGTGGTCGATTACGGATTGAGCACGCTCAATATTATCAGTTGCCCGAGCTGCTCGCGGGTGGAGAACGAGGCCTTCGTCGAGCTGGCCCAGGCGGTCAAGGAGATGACGGCCTATGCCCGCGACCACAAGATCACGATCGCCGTGATGGGCTGCCGAGTGAACGGCCCAGGCGAGACCGACGACGCCGACCTGGGCCTGTGGTGCGGGACGAACCACGTGAACCTCAAACGCGGCCCGGTGTCCGTGGGGGCCTTCGCTTACGAAGAAATCCTGCCGCGGCTGCGGCAGGAGCTGGATGCGATCATCGCCGGACGGGCGAAGTAGCAGGCACACTCCGTGTGCCGTCTGTGTAGCCGTCTCGCTCCGCGTGACGTAGCCTGAGACTCTCCGAGTCGGGCGCCCGACTCGGAGAGTCAGGCTACGAAAATATCACAGGCTCTCCGCGAGACAAGTATGGTCCGGTCGCTCCAAGACCGGAAGCGGGTCACGAAGTCCCCTGACCACAATAATACCCACAGCCTGCCCGCGATCCTCGCGGCAGGCTGGGAGCTTGCCCCACCCTATCGTCGTTACTTCTTCGCGCCGTCCGTTGGGGTTCGTTCGAGCTGTTCGAAGGTCCCTTCGCCGTCGATCTCCGGGGGGGCGGCGTCGGCCGCGGGGGTGGCCTGGGCCGCTTGCCCGGTCTTCGCCACGGTGGCGGTTTGCCCGGCGGCCGCTTTGCCTTCGGTCTTCGCCGCGCCGGCGACCGCGTCGGCGGAGGCAGGCAGCGGCGGGTAAACGATGACCGGAATCTCGGGATACACGTAGCGATCCGAGCGGACCATCAGCAACGTCGCCTCGATCGGGGCCTTGATATCCAGGCGAGGGACTTCCAGCTTGACCCCCTTTTCGGTCCACTCCAGGACCTTGAAGTACACATACTTCTCGCCCTGCATCAGGCAGGCGTAGCCCGCTTCCCGGCCCCAGTCGCCGGGCAGCTCCACGATGCCGCCGGAAGCGATCTCTTCGGCCTGCACCGGCTCGGCTGCGAAGAGCACGTCCGGGCTGGAAACGACGACCACCGACGCTTGATAGCAGCGCGCCTGGCCGACGTGGATGCGGAACTTGGCGATGCTCTTGGCGAGGCTGGCGGCGCGGCTGCTTTGGGAAGAGCCCTGCGAGCTCTTGCCGAAGAGCTGCTGCAGCCCGTTTTGGCCGCTGCCCGAGCCCTTCATCGCGCTGCCGCTCGACCCGCCGAGGTGGAGAGAGCTGCCGCCACCGTTGCCGCGTGAGCCGCCACCACCACCACCACCACCACCGCCGCCGCCGCTGTGTCCGCCGGCATAGGCCAGACCGAACAAGCTGATGCTCAAGGCAATCGTTATAGCGATCTGCAGCGTCTTCATGGGGTGCTCCCGGTGTGCGTGGTGGCCGGCGGCGATCTTACCGTGGCTGTAAGCCCAAGCGCGAGAAGGGGGCGATTGTTACGCCAAGCGGCGGGAGCGGTTAGAATCGCCGCGGATGCCCGCGAGCCGTAACCCAGGAGCCCGCATGGCCGAAGCCGCCCAGTATTGGCTGATGAAGACCGAGCCGGAGGCCTATTCGATCCACGACCTGGCCCGCGAGCCGACGCGGACCACGCATTGGGACGGCGTGCGCAACTACCAGGCCCGCAACTTCATGCGGGCGATGCGGGTCGGCGACCGGGTGCTGTTCTACCACTCCATCGCCGAGCCGCCGGCGGTGGTCGGCACGGCGGTCGTGGACAAGACCGCCTATCCCGACTTCACGGCGCTCGACCCGGCCGACAAGCACTTCGATCCCAAGGCCACGCAAGAGAACCCCATCTGGGCGATGGTGGACGTAAAGCTGGAGCGGGTGTTCGACCGGCAGATCGCGCTGGACGAGCTGCGGGCGACGCCGGGCCTGAAGGGGATGGAGCTGCTGCGGCGCGGGTCGCGTCTGTCGGTGCAGCCGGTGAGCAAGGAGCATTTTGAAGTCGTGCTGAAGCTGGCCGAGAAACCGGAGAGCGGGTCGAGGGAGCCGGCGGCACCGACCCAGAAGCGGGCGGCACCTCTCAAGCGCGCCGCGCGGAGTAGTCGCCCGCCCAAGAAGGCCAAGGAGGCAAGAAAACGTGGGCGTCGAAAGACACTGCGCTAGCAAGCGTCAGCAGAGTGAGCTTTCTCAGATGAATCCGATCGCGCAAACCGCCATCGTCCGCATCATTCTTATCGCTGGCCTGGCCATCGTGAGCGCCGCTGCCGCGAGCCGATGGTCTGCCGCTGAAGACGCCGCCGTCTCTTCCGGCGGGACGCCGGAGCGGACGCGGGCCGCGCTGCACGCCGCGGTCGAGAAGAACCTGGGCTACTGTCGCGACTGGCTGGGGGCCAAGGATTGGAAGTCGCTCCGCCAATCGGCCGGCGGCGTCGGCATTCTGGCGGCCGTGCTCGCTCAGCAGGGGGACGACGACAAGTGGCGAGCGGCCGCCGACCGGCTCGTCGCCAGCGTACAAACCCTGCGCGCGGCGGCTGACGAGGAGGCGGCCGAGAAATGTAAGGAACTGATCGCGCAGCTCGAGGCCGCCAACAAAGAGCTGGCCAAGCTGACGACGAAGGCCAAGCCGCCCGAAAAGGCGGGAACCAAGGCGACCGAATCGCTGCGGCCGGTG
>JBGQHD010000826.1:0-3104 GCA_041497795.1 Planctomycetia bacterium | reverse complement strand
CGCAATCCGCTGGTGACCAAGATCGTGCAGGCCTACGAAAAGGGAGGCCGCAAGCGGCGCTAAGCGGTAGGGTGGGCCATGCCCACCAAAAACGCCGAATCAAATTCAAAACGGCGTTGAACCAGGTGGGCCATGCCCACCCTACACGCGCCGGTAGGGTGGGCAATGCCCACCAAAACCAAACGGGAAGCACACCGAATCAAGCGGGTTGAACCCTAGGTGGGCCGTGCCCACCCTACAGAAGTCAGCGACAAGGCCATGTCCAACGGATCGGGAGTACGAACTCGCTCGGATCGCGTGGCCTCGGTGCGCTTGCCACCCAGCCGCTGGCGGCAGGCGATGGGGCATCTGCGCCGCAACGAGGTCGTGCTGCGGGTGGGCATCACCCTGGGGGCGGCCATCTGCCTGTGGGCGGCCGCTGAGCCGTGGGAGCTGCCCTTCACGCACCGCGTCGGGGACGTGCTCCAGTACGACCTGCTGGCCCGTACGGCCTTTGAAGTCGAGGACAAGCTGGAAACACAGCAAGCCATCGCGCGGGCGCGGAACCAGGCCCGCTACGTGTTTATCCATCGTCCCGAGAACGTCGTCAATTTGAGGAGCAAGCTGCTGACCAAGGTGCTGGAGGCACGGTCGGCAAACGGCCCGGACAATCCGGCCTGGAAAGAGTTTCAGCCGGCCCAGGCCACCCCAGAGATGAAACTCGTCTCCCTAGCTGCATTTCAGCAAGCCTTGGACGGCAACGAGCGCTGGAGCAAGTTTCTGCAGGCCGTCGATACGATTCTCGAGCCGCTGCGGACGCGGGGAATGCTCAAGGACACCTGGTCGCAAGACCTGTCCAAGAGGCCGGAGGATGCCAAGCAACTTCAGAAGACGCAGCCGGACGCCACGCACGTCTTGGGAAATCAGAACCAGGTCGACGTCTATCCGGCCGACCATAAAGAGGAACGCGTGGACGGCATTCCCGTGGCCGAGCTGGAGGTTCAGGCGCGGGTGAACAAGATCGAGGAGGACCTGAGAACGAATCCCGCGACCGCGGAAGTCTCGGGGCATGTTTTCTATTGGTTGCGCGATCGGCTGCGGCACACGCTGGAGTTTGACGCGGAGGAGACGGAAAAGAACAAGCAGGCTGCCGTGGCCGCCGAGAATGCCGCCGGCCCGAAGATGAAGCCATTCCAGCCACGCCAACCCCTGGCGCTGGCTGGCGAGCCGATCTCGGTGGAAATGCTCGACCTGCTCAAGAAAGAGCACGAACATTGGCTGGCCGCTCCGCTGTCGAGGTCGATTCGGGTGATGCGCGCGGCGGCGATGTTCGGCCTGATCGCCGTGGTGTTCGCTTTCTTTGCCCTGTACCTGTATTCTCGGCAGCCGCACCTGTGGCAGGATCTGCGCCACCTGGCCGGCTTGTACGTGCTCGTGGTGGCCGCGGTCTTCGCCGCGAACTGGCTGTCGCGAGAGGAGTGGCGGCCGGAGATCGTTCCGCTCGTGCTCTGCGGATTGACCGTCGCCATTGCGTTCAATCGCGAGTTGGCCTTGCTCGTCGCCACTGCCGTGACCGGCATCGTGGTCTTGGCCAGCGGCCAAAGCGTGTCGCAGCTCTTTGTCTTGCTGGGCGCGGCGGCCACGGCGGTCCTGCTCATCGACAATATTCGCAGCCGCGTCCGGCTGATTCAGATTTGCACGATGGCGGGCCTGATCGCCTGCCTGTTGGCGATGATCTTCGGCCTGCTGGATGGCAGGACGCTCGACGGCCGCCTGGTGTCCGATTCGGTCCTGCTCGCCTGCTGGACCCTGGTGGCGGGCTTTTTGGTGACCGGACTGCTGCCGTTCATCGAGCGGTCGTTCGGCGTCCTGACCGATCTCAGCCTGCTGGAGCTGAGCGACGTCTCGCACCCGCTGCTGCAAGAGCTGGTGCGCCGCGCGCCGGGCACCTACAACCACTCGATCAACGTCGGCTCGCTGTCCGAGGCCGCCGCCGAGGCCATCGGCGGCCGCGGCCTGCTGGTCCGCGTCGGCGCCTATTTCCACGACATCGGCAAGATGCTCAAGCCGGCCTACTACGTGGAGAACCAAGGGCACGACAACCGCCACGAGACGCTGGCCCCGGCGATGAGCACGCTGATCATCATCGCCCACATCAAGGACGGGGCCGACCTGGCCCGGCGGCACCACCTGCCGCAGGCGATCATCGACTTCATCGAGCAGCACCACGGGACGACGCTGGTGGAGTATTTCTATCGCCGGGCCGAGAAAGAACGGCAGGCGAACGACGCCGTCGTGGAAGAGGGCGCCTTCCGCTATCCCGGGCCCAAGCCGCAAACCAAAGAGGCCGCCGTGCTGATGCTGGCCGACGCCGTGGAAAGCGCCAGCCGCACGCTGGAGGACCCGGCCCCGGCCCGCATCGAGGGCCTGGTCGAAGACATCGTCATGAAGCGGCTGATGGACGACCAGTTCGACGAATGCCCGATCAATCTCCACGAAATCCGCGTCGCGCAGCATAGCCTGGTGAAGTCGCTGATCGCGGTGTACCACGGCCGGGTGAAGTACCCCACGCAGAAGACGGCGTAATCAGGAGTCAGGGATCAGGAGTCAGCGAACGCCTAGGATTGCCTGCCTCCTGACTCCTGCCTCCTGCCTCCTGCCTCCTGCCTCCTGACTCCTGACTCCTGACTCCTGACTCCATGCCCCCTTTTCGCATCGAGGTCGCCAACGAGCAGGCGCTGCTGCCGATCGATGCCCGCCGTCTCCAGCGGGCGGTTCGCCAAGTGCTGGAGGGTGAGCGGCTCTCGTCCGCCGTAGTCAGCGTCGCGGTGGTGGACGATCCGACGATGCGGCGGCTCAATGCCCGATATCTCGGCCACGACTACGCGACCGATGCGCTGAGCTTTGTCCTCGAAGCGGGTGAGGGCCGCGTCGAAGGGCAGATCGTCGTCAGCGCCGAGACGGCTTCCGCGCGGGCGGCGGAGTTCCATTGGGCCGCCGACCAGGAACTGCTATTGTATGTCGTTCACGCGGCCCTGCACCTGGCCGGGCACGATGACACCCGACAGGCGGCTGCCCGCCGGATGCGGCAGCGCGAGCGGCACTATCTCGCGCTGTTGGGCGTG
>JBGQHD010000825.1:0-3106 GCA_041497795.1 Planctomycetia bacterium | reverse complement strand
GGGCAAGCATTTGCACGTAGGGGTAGAGGGTGCGGATCAGCTCCGGCGTGTCCTGATACGTCAGGCTCACCGGCTTGTGCTTGAGCAAATCGGCCACGTCGGGCACGTCGGCCAGCGAGCCGCCGCCGCTCTTGCGGGAGAGGAACGCCTTCACGGCCTGCGGGTACAAGCCCACGACGAGTTGCTTCTCCGTCAAGCACCAGGTCGGCGCCAGCGGCAGACCGGCCCCGGCATCCATGACAAAGACCTTCTGGCCCTGGAAGGTGAACGAATGCACGCTTTGGCGATCGGGGGCATCACCGTCGCCGCCCCCCTCGGCGCGAAGCATTTTCAGCAGCACGTCGTTGACCTTGGAGAGCTTGTCGCGGTTCCGCACGTTGATCACCGCCGTCGCGCCGAAGAACATCCCCCCTTCGCCCGGCGAGCTGTAGAACAGTTGCGTGTCGCCCAGCGGCTCGACCAGGTCGGTGACCGGGTGGAAGCCGAGGTGCTCTTGGGCCTTCTCCAGTCCGCCCTCGATTTGCTCTTTGGCCAGCGGGTTCAGCTCGACCACGACGTCCACGATTTGCTTGTAGGCGTCCGCCAGATCGAATCGCGAAGCCAGCAGCCAGGTGGCGTCGCGCGGCACCGAGGCCAGGTCGGCCGCCGTGAGCGGCTTGTCGGAGATGAGCTTCAGCACGCCGCGCGGCTTGCCGGTCGTGGCCACCAGGATCTTGGTGACGTGGTCGGTTTCGCCCAGCCCGCTGACGGACGAGATCGACTCGATGCCGTCCAGACCGGTCACTTCCAGCACGCGCGGCACGAACGCCGCCGCGGGGACTTCGCCGGCCGCCGCTTCGGCGACCGACTTGGCCACGTTGATCGCGGCCTTGACGTTGAAGTAGGAAACCGCCGCCGGACGCTCGACGGGCAGGCGCGCGTGAAGCTGCGTGAGCCACTTTGGCGGCCCGCGGGCTTCCTTCAGGCTGGTCACAATCTTCTCGGCCGAGCCTTCGCCCAAGGCGATAATGAAGTAGTCGCCGCGGAAGCCGTACATCACGCTCGGCGCACCGGTCGGCATGGGGATTTGCTTGAACTTCACGTCGTTCACTTCCACGCTCTTGATTTCTTCCCGCAGCCGCTCGGGCAGCATTTCCTCGAACTTGGCGATGATGCCGCGGAGGGCCTCGGCCCGCGGGCCGGCGTTGACGATCAGCCCACCCCGCGCATCGACCGAGGGGCGGCCGAAATCGCCCGGCTTGATGTCCAGCTTCGAGATGAACAGCACGCCGGGCCGCGTCAGTCCGATCTCGACCAGCGGCAGCACGTTCTCCGACATCATCGCCGCGTCGCCGCGGCCGAAGTGGAAGGCGTCGCGCCGCATGGCCTCGTGCAGCTCCTTCCATAGCGTGCTGGCGAACTGCCGCACTTCCGGCTCGGCCAGCAGCCGCTCGACGTTGTTCTTGCTGGTGCCCTTGGGGTCGGCCGCGCCGTACCAGCCGGCGTAGAGCAGGCACTCTTCGGGGGCCGTGCTGACGAGGGCCTTGTCCTCCGGCAGCGGCGGCAGACCGGAAGGGAGCAGTCCCGGATTCGCGCCGCCCATGAACATGAGCAGCAGGATTTCGGAGAAACCTAGACCGATAAGCGACATGGCAAGCCCCTTTGGCAGATAGGTTGACCGACACGCCAGGCCCAGGGCGGCGACGACGTTCGCCGGCAAGAAACTCCCAGACCCACAACCGCGGCAGCCGCCAGACGCAGCCCCGCGCATCCTTGACGCCGCACGCTGAGTTTTATCCCACGCGGCGGCGATTTCTTACGACGACGCCTCCCGTTGAAGCCTTAGCCTCGTCTCGGGCGCAAATTAGCAGAAAGGGTAGTGCCTGTCCATGACCCAGGCGAACGTCCAACATCGAACATCGAACATCCAACATCGAACGAGTTGATTAAGTTCGATGTTGGATGTTCGATGTTGGATGTTCAATGTTCATCCCGATCGCGCCAGCAGCGCCGAGCAGAGTTCACCATCCGACGGACGGCGCGTACGATGTGCATTCCCCCGCGACACCAAGAGCCGCCTCAATGGAAGAGCCCCTCGTCTATCTGAACGGCCAAATGGTCCCGGCCTCCCAGGCCCATCTGGCGATCTACGACGCCGGCGTGGTGCTGGGCGCAACCGTGACCGAGCAGACGCGCACGTTCGGTCACCTTCCCTGGCGGCTGGCCGAACATCTCGACCGGCTCTTTTGCTCGCTGGCCTACACAGGCATGGACATCGGCCTGTCGAAAGACGACCTGGCCGCCATCTCGGGTGAGCTGATCGAGCACAACGCCCGCCTGGTGCACGCCGACGACGATCTGGGCCTGATCCAGTTCGTCACCGCCGGCGAGTATCCCACCTACGCGGGCATGTCAGTGGCCGCTCGTAGTGCAGGCTTTAGCCTGTCCCCCGACGGGCTGAAGCCCGCACTACGACGCACCACGCCCACCATCTGCGTCCACACGTTCCCGCTGCCCTTCGAGCTATGGGCCAAGAAAATGCGGACCGGCGCGCACCTGGTCACCCCCTCGATCCGCCACGTGCCGCCGCAGTGCTGCGACCCCGGCATCAAGCATCGCAGCCGGATGCACTATTACCTGGCCGACCAAGAGGCCCGGCGGGTCGATCCCGATGCCGCGGCCTTGCTCCTCGATCTGGACGGCCACGTCACGGAAACCAGCACGGCGAATTTCCTGATCGTCGAGCGGGGCACGATCGTCTCGCCCACCGCGGGCAACATTCTGCCGGGCTTCAGCCGGGCCATGGTCATCGAGCAGGCGGCGAAGCTCGGCATCCCATTCGCCGAGCGTGAATTCGACGCGGCCACCGCCCAGCGTGCCGAGGAGGCACTCCTCACCAGCACGCCGTATTGCCTGATGAGCGTGACGCGCCTCAACGGCACACCCGTCGGCGACGGCCGGCCCGGCCCAATCTTCCGCCGGCTGCTGGCGGCGTGGAGCGAAGCGGTCGGTCTCGACATCGCCAGCCAGATCGACCAGGGCGCAAGGCGGCGAGAAAACGTGTAGGCCCACCGAGATGCGGTTGTCCACCCGCATTTGGTGGGCCGGCGGCCGCTGGCGCGGCCTT
>JBGQHD010000824.1:0-3106 GCA_041497795.1 Planctomycetia bacterium | reverse complement strand
CTGGGGCTGGCCGCGCTCTTGCGGCGCGACATCAGCGAGAGCGTTTACGCCTCGCAGCGGCTGGCCGTTTCGCTGGGGCTGCCGTTGCGAGTCGTCTACGCGGTCAGCGCCATGGTCGTGCTGCTGGGACCGTGCTTTCTGATGGGCATGACGTTCCCCTTGGCGTCCGACGGCTGCCAGCGGCAACTCGGTGAGAGCAACCGCCGTCAGTTGCCGCTCTTCGTCTTCGCCAACACGGCCGGAGCGGTGCTGGGGGCGGCGGCGAGCGGCTTCGTGCTGATGCCGTTCGTCGGTCAGACGTGGAGCCTGGTCGCCGGTGCGGCCTGCAATGGCGTGGCGGGGCTGGTGACCCTGGCCCTGCGCGCGGGGGCCAAGCGGACCGAAGCCGCGGGGAGCGAACCGTCGATCGGTGCGGCAGCCGCGTCACCCGCCCCCACTGATCAAGGTAATGGGCACGCTCCGCGTGGCGCTGACGGCACACGGAGTGTGCCTACTACAGGCGCCGGCCGGCGCGAGCTGGCAGTGGCCTTCTTCCTGGGACTCTTGGCCCTGGCCTACGAGATGTTCATCTTCCGCTTGATCTCGCTGGCCCACGAGCCGCGGCCGTACAACTTCTCGCTCATCCTCTGCTACTACTTGCTGCTATGGTCCGTCGGCGCCGCGCTGGCCAAACGCGTGCACGGCGGGTCGGTCATCGTGCTAGCGCTGTGCGGGCTGTCGGTGGCGATCGTGCCGGCCTTTCACGATTTGGACCGCTGGGTGCTGAAGGACGAGTACGGGCGGGCCATCGTCATCGCCTCGGCGGCCGTGTACTGCCTGCCGTGCCTGTTCTTCGGGCTGGCGTTCGGGCAGTTCCTCAGCCGCGCCGCGCGGCAATGGGGCCGCGACGTGGGCCGCTTCTACGGCTACAACACCATCGGCAGTTGCCTGGGCATTCTGCTGATGACGCTCGTGGGTCTGGAGTTTGACCATCAGCACACGGCCTGGGCGATCGGCCTGGGTTACGTGGGCTTGTTGCTCTACTGTCGGCCGGGCTTGTCAGTGGAGGGCTCGTGGTTGGCCCGGCCGGCGGTTGCGGCGGGCATCGCCGGCGCAACAGCCGTGGTCGGCGTTTGGTTATTCGTGCGCCACCAGGAAAGCCCGCGCTACGAGACGCAGCCGCAGCTTGCCGCCTATTACGGCAAAGACGGCGTCGTTGAAATCGCTACGAATGGCGACATGAGCTGGAGTGGGTTGTGGCACTCCCGACTTTCTGATGGGGAAAACCATGTCGGCACCGCCAACTGGCGACTGGCCGTCGCGCCACTTATCTGCCACCCGGACGAAGTCCTGGAGGATACGCTGGTCATCGGTTTGGGAACGGGCATCACGGCAGCGTCACTCGCCGCCAGCCCGGCGGTGCGGCACGTCGATGTGTACGAGATCAACCACACGCTGAAGCCGGTCTTGCGTGACCATCCCGACGGCACGCTGCGCGTGGCCGAAAACCCCAAGGTCCGCATCCTCTGGCAAGACGGCCGCAGCGGCCTGGCGCTGCGCGACCAGCGGTACGACCTGATCACGCAGCAGCCGCTGTATCTCAAGCAGGCCGGCAGCGGCATGCTGCTCTCGCGGGAGTACATGCAGCTTGTCCGCTCGCGGCTCAAGCCGCGGGGCATCTTCTGCTGCTACTGCAACGCGATGGGCGACCAGACGATGGCCGCCATCGTGCGGCGAACGGTGGCCGAGGTCTTCCCGCATTGCGAGAGCTTTTACGGTGGCTACGCGATCATGGCTTCCGACGAGCCGATCCGCCTGTCGGCGGCGGCCGTCGAGCGGCGGATTTCGCAGGGCGGGCCGCTGGCCGCGGAGATGTCGCGCACTCCCACGGAGAGCTTCCTGGGCGGCCTCGACGCGCCACGGCTCGACTGGACGTCGCCCCACCGAGTCACCGACGACCACCCGATCGTCGAATTCTACGACGTGCGCTCGCTCTGGACCAAAGCGCGGCGACTGATCAAGCGTAAGGCGGACACTCTTGTCCGCCTCGCCCGCCGCAGCGCGTTCCACGAAACCGCATCGGATGATGATAGAACGGTGTCGGCGGACAGGAGTGTCCGCCTTACGGCAATTCTGCTTTTCCCGGATTGCCCGCCGCAGTAAAGTGCTCTCCACAAGAGACTCTGCGGACTCAGCGTTCTGAAGAAGGAGGCCGGCCATGACGGCGAAGGATGCTTGCGGCGGATGGCGTGGGCTGAAGGGACTCGCGGCGCTGGCTTGTGGCCTGTTCTGCGCGGCGGCGGATGCGGCCGACTTGGCCTTCCGCCGGCACGATCTGAATGCCACCTCGGCTTTCCCCTCGTGCGCGGTCTTCGACGTCAACCGCGACGGCAAGCCGGATATCGTCAGCGGCGGCTTCTGGTACGAGGCCCCGAACTGGCAGCGGCACTTCCTGCGTGACGTGGAGGTGATCGGCGGGCGGTACGACGACTATTCGAACCTGCCGTTGGATGTGAACGGCGACGGCTGGCCGGACCTGGTGAGCGCCAACTATCGCAGCCGCAAGCTGTATTGGATCGAGCATCCCGGCAAGTCGCTGGGCGCGTGGACGCCGCACATCGTCGATACGCCGGGGCCGATGGAAACGGCCCGGCTGGTCGATATCGACGGCGACGGCCGGCTGGACGTGCTGCCCAACGCCGTGGAGTCGCCTGCCTGGTGGGAAGTCGTGCTCGATAAGCCCGCCGCGAAGAAGCCCGGCTTCTCCGAGAAGCCGGGCTTCTCGGGGAAGCCCGCGCCGCGCTGGGTGCGCCACGACTTGCCGAAGGAACTGGCCGGCCACGGCGTCGGCTTCGGCGACATCAACGGCGATGGCCGGGCCGATCTGGTTGGCCCGCGTGGCTGGCTCGAGGCGCCCGCCGACCGCCGCGCCGGCCGCTGGCTCTGGCACCCCGACTTCGAGCTGCACCGCGACTGCGGCATTCCGATCCTGGTCTTCGACGTGGACGGCGACGGCGACAACGACATCGTCTATGGCCGCGGCCACAACATCGGTCTGTATTGGCTCGAACAGGTGAGGCCCGCCGCCAAGAAGCCCGGCTTCTCCGAGAAGCCGGGCTTCTCGGGG
>JBGQHD010000823.1:0-3111 GCA_041497795.1 Planctomycetia bacterium | reverse complement strand
GGTGGCGGCGCCGTCGGACAGGATTTCGCGCACCTCCTCCTGGTGGGCGGCCAGGTCCTCGCGGCGCGCCCGCGGCTCGGCGAAGAACTTCTCGGCCTGGTCGGCCAGCGCCTTTTTGACTTCGCCGTAGCCGAAGCCGCCGCGGCGGTACAGGGCGGCCATTTGCTCGCGCTCTTCCGGCTTGGCGAACAGGCTAAAGAGCTGGTACAGGTGGTCCCCCTCCGGCTCCTTGGCCTCTTCGACCGGGCGGGAGTCGGTCTTGATGCGCATGATTTTCTTGCGCACCTCCTTGGCGTCCTCGAACAGCTCGATCGTGTTGCCGTAGCTTTTGGACATCTTCTCGCCGTCGGTGCCGGGTACCTTGCCGGCGTCTTCCAGCACCTTGGCCTTGGGCAGCACGAACGTCTGGCCGAACTCGTGGTTGAAGCTGCCGGCCAGGTCGCGGGCCACTTCGATGTGCTGCACCTGGTCGGCGCCGACCGGCACCACGTCGGAGTCGTAGGCCAGAATGTCGGCCGCCATCAGCACCGGATAGGTGAACAGCCCGGCGTCGGCCTTGAGGCCCTTCTCCTTCTTGTCCTTGTAGGCCACGCAGCGCTCGAGCAAGCCCATCGGAGCGCCGGTCATGAGCAGCCAGCACAGCTCCGAAATCTCCGGCACGTCCGATTGCATGAACAGCACGGCCCGGCTGGGGTCGAGGCCCATCGCCATCAGGTCGATGGCCGCATCGAGCGAGTTCTGCCGCAGGGCCGCCGGATCGCGAACGGTGGTCAGGGCGTGCAGGTTGGCGATGAAGTAATACGACTCGTCTTCATCCTGCAACTGGATGTACTGCCGGATGGCGCCGAAGTAGTTGCCCCAGTGGAACCGCCCCGTGGGCTGAATGCCGGAAAGAACGCGCATGCGGGGTGGTGGTAAGGTGTCTTGTTGCGAGGTTGCCGCCAGCAGCATTGGCGACGCCGTCGATAGCAGCAAGTGTACGGGATGTCCGTCGTTGGCGGAACCACGGCGGCGGTCCGCAACGTCAACCAGGCGGCACCTCACGCGGCTTGTGCCGGGCGATCCGCAGACGCCGAGCGATGGCCAACGCGATGAAGGCGACCTCCGCGCCCAGCAGCACCCACACGCCGGGCCAGAGGTATTCGTCGCCTGAGGAGCGGAGGTGGTCGATTTCTTCGCCACCGTCGATGGTCAGCAGGGCCCTGAGCGTTTCCGTGTCTAATTCCGCGGAAATCGGCCGCACGGAGCCATCCTGCATCGCCGCCAGAAAGCAGCCGGGCGAGCGCCAGGCCCCGCGCTCGCTGCGACCGTGATTCGAGCAGGCGCACGGCGCTTCGGCGGTGTTCTTGCCGGCCAGGATGTCTTCCACTGTCAGATCGCGCGGCTCCATCCAGTGGACGCGGGCGGAACTCGACTCCACGAGCAGGATCGTCTGCCCGTCGGCGAAGTCATCGAGCCGCTGGTGCTGCTGGCCAGGTTTTGTCCGCCCCGGCCCCACCACGTAGAAGTAGCTGGTCATCTCGCGCGGCAACGATGGGTCGGACGGGCAGCGGAACGTAGGAGTCCACTGCGAGGCCAGTTTGCGATTGTTGGGTCCGTCCCACGGCTCGTTGAAGTCGTACTGGTCGTAGAGATACTTCAGCTCCATATACGGCAGGATCAGCACGCGCCAACTGTGCATCGGCTTCCCGTCGGCATCGGCGATATAGGGCGGCGGAAAATGCCCGTGATCGTCGTGATAGAAGCGAAGCGCAAGGGCGATCTGCCGGAGGTTGTTGCCGCACTGTGCGCGACGTCCTGCCTCGTTGGCCGCGCTCACCGCCGGCAACAGCAGTCCGACGATCAGGGAGAGGATCATCAGGGCGACCACGCCCTGCACCACTTGGGCCACTGCCTTCTTGCGATTGGTAGCGAAGATGACGTGGTGCGCCGACAGCAGAACTAGGCTGCCGAGGAACGCCAAGAAGAGACCGAGCAACGTAAGCTGGGTTACCAGCGCCAGGAGGAGCGCGATGCCGCCGATCAACTCGAAGACCGCGCCCAGCCCGAAGCTCAGCGGCGGTAATTGAGGTGTTTGAGACATGAGTGCATTCACCTTGACGCTCGTTCCCAAGCTCTGCAGGCTCTGCCGGGGAACGAGACGGCGCTACTCTTTCGGCTCTAGCCGTAGCGTCTTGACCACGTCGGCAACACTCGAAGCTCCCAACTCGGCCAAAGCGCCGGGCAGCGCGTCGAGTATCTGCATCGACACCGTGGGATTGTAGAAGTTCGCCGTGCCGATTTGAACGGCAGTTGCACCCGCGACGAGGAATTCCATCACGTCGTCGATCGAGGCGATGCCGCCGATGCCGATTAGCGGCACGTCCACGGACTTGGCCACCCGATAGACGGCTCCAAGGGCGATCGGTTTGATTGCTGGGCCGCTGAGGCCACCCATCACGTTGCCCAACAGCGGCCGCCGCTTCCGCCAATCGACTGCCATGCCCAGGCAGGTGTTGATGAGCGAGATGGCATCGGCCCCGCCGTCGGCGGCCGCCTGGGCAATGGCCACGATATCGGTCACGTTCGGCGTCAGCTTGGCCAGCACGGGATGCCGCGTGGCCGCTCGGCAGCCGGCCACCACCCGCCGACACATCTCCGGATCGGTGCCAAAATCGATGCCGTGGCTCACGTTCGGGCAGGAAATATTGAGCTCGATCGCCGCCACTTCGTCGCGGCCGTCCAACTGGGCCGTCATCTCCACGAACTCGTCGTAATTGCCGCCGGCGATGCTGACAATGATCGGCGTGCCGAGACTGCCCAAGTACGGCAAGTGGTGCTCGATGAAGGCGTCGATGCCGTCGTTGTCCAGGCCGATGGAGTTCAGCATGCCGGCGGCCGTCTCGATCGTCCGCCACGGCGCATTGCCCTTGCGCGGCTGCTTGGTGATCGTCTTGGGCAGAATGCCGCCCAGGCG
This sequence comes from Planctomycetia bacterium, assembly GCA_041497795.1. GTDB lineage: Bacteria > Planctomycetota > Planctomycetia > Pirellulales > S012-138 > JBGQHD01. The sequence continues at coordinate 155 of JBGQHD010000823.1, read as the reverse complement.
GCTGAGATCGACGAGTCCGGCCATCTCGCGCGCATAGCCGAACGTGCCCGAGGCGACGAGGACCGGATTGGGCAGCCGCAGGCGACCAAGCTGCACGGCAAGATCGGGGAGCATGCCCGCCAATCTAGCAGAAGGCGATCAAACGCCTAGAAGGT
>JBGQHD010000822.1:0-3111 GCA_041497795.1 Planctomycetia bacterium | reverse complement strand
CTCCGTGGGTCGCGCTTCCAGCGTACCCGGCGGGGCACGTTGAAAACGTGCCCCACGGCCACGTCGATTATCCATACCGCACCACGACAAGGCAACAGCCGAAGGGTAGTGGCCTACTCGATGTCAGAAGCCCGGCTTCTTGGAGAAGCCGGGCTTCTTTCAGAGTGCGACCGTACGCGGCTACGTCTTCGTCGCCAGCTCGCGGAAGCGGTCTTGCAGCGATTGCACGCTCAGCTCTTCGTGCCGCAGGGCTTCCATGGCTTTGACGGCGGCCTGGGCGGCTTGAATCGTGGTGATGCAGGGCACGCGGTGCAGCACGGCCGCGGCGCGGATGCGGCCTTCGTCGGTGCGGGCGCCTTTGCCGCTGGGGGTATTGATGACGAGCTGCACGCGCTGGTCGATGAGATAGTCGAGCACGTTGGGCTGCCCCTCTTGCAGCTTGCGGACTCGCTCGACCGGGATGCCGGCCTCTTCCAGCACGCGGGCGGTACCGGGCGTGCTGAGGAGCTGATAGCCGAGCCGGGCCAGGCGGCGGGCCACGTCGATGATCTGCGGCTTGGCCCGGTCGGCCACGCTGACGAAGATGCGTCCCTTGGCCGGCAGCACCACGCCGGCGGCCAGTTGGCTCTTGGCGAAGGCGATCGAGAACCGCTCGCTGACGCCCATCACCTCGCCGGTGGAACGCATCTCCGGCCCCAGCACGATGTCCACGCCGGCGAACTTGTTGAAGGGGAAGACGCTCTCCTTGATCGACACGTGGGCCGGGATCGGCTCGCGGAGGAAGCCTTGCTCCTCCAGGCTGACGCCGGCCATCACCTTGGCGGCGATCTTGGCCACCGGCACGCCGGTCGCCTTGGAGACGAAGGGCACCGTGCGGCTGGCGCGGGGGTTGACCTCGAGGACGTAGAGCGTGAAATGGTCGCCCGAGTGGGCGCCGTCGTCCGGCGAGCGGGGGGCATCAGCCGGCGAGCGGGGGGTGTAAGCCCCTTGATGACTCGGAGCCACCGCATCGGCGCTTGTTTCCGTCGCCGACTTATCAGGGGGCTCACGCCCCCCGCTCGCCGGGACGGTCGCCGGGACGTTCGCCGTAACGGTCGCCGGAGGATTCGCCATGTTGTTGCCCCACTTGATTGCGAATTGGATGTTCATCAGCCCCACGACCTTCAGCTCGCGGGCTAGCGCATGGGTCGCCTGGCGAATCTCCTCGATCACCGGGCCGGGCAGGCTGTAGGGCGGAATCGAGCAGGCCGAGTCGCCCGAGTGAATGCCGGCTTCCTCGATGTGCTCCATGATGCCGGCGATGACCGTGCGCCGGCCGTCGCTCACGGCATCGACATCCACCTCGGTGGCATCCTCCAGGAAGCGGTCGATCAGGACGCCTTGCCCTTCGGCGGCGGCGAAGGCGTCGGCCACGAAGCGTTCGAGCTGCGGAGGGTCGTAGCAGATTTCCATCGCCCGGCCGCCCAGCACGAAGCTCGGCCGCACGAGCAGCGGAAAGCCCACGCGGGCCGCCTCGACCCGGGCTTCGTCCATCGTCCGCGCGATGCCGCTGGGCGGTTGCCGCAGCCCGAGACGAGTGAGCAGCCGCTGAAACTTTTCGCGGTCCTCGGCATCCTCGATCGTATCCACGGAAGTGCCGATGATCGGCACCCCGGCAGTGGCCAGCGCGCGGGCCAGGTTCAGCGGCGTTTGCCCGCCGAACTGCACGATCACGCCGTCAGGATGCACGCGGTCGCAGACGTTCAGCACGTCCTCGGTCGTGAGCGGCTCGAAGAAGAGGAGATCGCTCGTGTCGTAGTCAGTGCTGACCGTCTCCGGGTTCGAGTTGACCATCACCGACTCGATGCCCAGCTCGCGCAGGGCGAAGCTGGCGTGGCAGCAGCAATAGTCGAACTCGATCCCCTGGCCGATGCGGTTCGGCCCCCCGCCAAGGATGACGATCCGCTTCTTGCCCGGCGGCTTGGGGGGTGTTTCGTCCTCGTCTTCGTAGGTGGAGTAGTAATATGGCGTGTACGCTTCGAACTCGGCCGCACACGTATCGACCGACTTGAAGGTGGCCACGATGCCGCGGCGCTTGCGGTCGGCTCGGACCGCGGCCTCGCTGGTTCGCCAGAGGTGGGACAACTGCCGGTCGGAGAAACCGAACTGCTTCGCCTTTCGCAGCAGGGCGTCCTCGACCGATTCGATCGTCGCGTGCTTCCGCAGCTCTTCCTCCAACTCCACGATCTCGGACAGGTTATCGAGGAACCACGGGTCGATGTGCGTCAGCTCGAAAATCTCTTCGACCGTCATGCCGGCTTTCATCGCGTACCGCAGATACCACGGCCGCTCGGCGCACGGCGTGGCCAGTTTGATGCGGATGTCTTCGATGGTCGGTTGGGCCGGCGTGCCCCACAGGTCTTTGCTGTCGCAGCCGAAACCGAAGCAACCGACCTCCAGCCCGCGCAGCGCTTTCTGGAACGACTCTTTGAACGTGCGGCCGATGGCCATCGTCTCGCCGACGCTCTTCATCTGCGTGGTCAGCCGGGCGTCGGCGTCGGGGAACTTCTCGAAGGCGAACCGCGGCACCTTCGTCACCACGTAGTCGATGGTCGGCTCGAAGCAGGCCATCGTCTCCCGCGTGATGTCGTTGGGCAGCTCGTGCAGCCGGTAGCCGACGGCCAGCTTGGCCGCGATCTTGGCGATGGGGAAGCCGGTGGCCTTCGACGCCAGGGCACTGCTGCGGCTCACGCGCGGGTTCATCTCGATGACGATCATCCGCCCGTCGCGGGGGTCGATCGCGAACTGGATGTTCGAGCCGCCAGTCTCCACCCCAATCTCGCGGATCACGGCGATCGAGGCGTCGCGCATCCGCTGGTATTCCTTGTCGGTCAGCGTCTGAGCGGGGGCCACGGTGATCGAGTCCCCCGTGTGTACGCCCATCGGGTCGAAGTTCTCGATCGAGCAGATCACGACGAAGTTGTCCGCGTGGTCGCGCATCACTTCCAGCTCGTATTCCTTCCACCCGAGCGCGGACTCCTCAATAAGTATCTCGCTTATCATACTGCTCTCGAGACCCGTCTTGGCAATCTTTTCGAAATCCTCCCTGTTGTAAGCCACTCCGCTGCCCGT
>JBGQHD010000821.1:0-3112 GCA_041497795.1 Planctomycetia bacterium | reverse complement strand
GAGGGAGCCAGTCGGCCTCACGCCAGCGAGGGAGATGGGGCAGTTCGCTGCGACTGCGTCACATCGGAAGGATCGGCGCCCCACACGGCCGCCCTCTCCGAAGGAGAGCCAGGGCTGAAAGGGTTTTCGCCCGACTCCGATCGAGAGGGACAATCGGAAAAACCGAAATCTGAAGGGCAAAACGAAGACGGCGTGTTGACGCCGCTTCCAACCACGGTTTGACCCAGCGGACGAATCGGAAGAATCGAAATCTGTTGCGCGAAGACGGCGCCAAGGATTGTGCAGGAAACAACGTCGCGTTTGTGGCTTTCAGCCAAAGGCACCCGGCGAGAGCATGCCCGCTCTACCGTCCGGCGGCCGGGCCAGACGCCGAAGCGCGCACGCACGCGCGCCCGCATCGTCCGTGGAAACAGGGCAACGATGTCCTCGACGCGCGGCGGCTTCACCGGCTTGGGCACCGAGATCACAACGGCGTCGTAGAGTTGCAGCAGCTTCGAGCGATCGACCTCGACCGAGAAGGCGAACTTGTAATCCTCGGCTTTGAGCGCCGTGCGATAGAGGAACTCGCGCCTTGCCAGCGCCACCGACCCCTACTGGATGTTTTAGATCGGACGGGTGCCTGGAGCAGAATGTCCCAGACGTGCAGCGGTCCGCTAGCGACTGTCGTTGAGTTCAGCAATGGCCGGCTGTGGCTTTCAGCCACAGGCACCCGCCGAGCACGACATACGCGGACACACCCCTGCCGCCTTGAACGGCAGGTGGAGGAGTTTGGGAAGCCAGCTAATGTGAGCGAAAAACGTCGCCCTCTCCGCCCGGATAGCCCGTGGGCACAGGCAATAGGCAGGAGAGGGCGACGGGTTTTCGGAGGGCGGGCTAAGGGCGTGACCCGCGACTAAAGGACAGCAGCCATAGAGACTGCGGGGACCGCAAAGAATACAACGCCGTGCGGCGCGGAATGTTCCGGTGATTCCCGCGGAAATGCCGCTGCGGCCCGACGTCGGCGAGGGGCAAGGGCGTCAAGCAGCGGGTCATGCCCGCATCAGGCGGTCGAAGAGTGACCGGATCCCGAAGCCAAAGTCGCCGTCGGACCAGTGGCGACTTGTCTGCTCGTCGAACTGATCGATCCGCGCCAGCACGCTCAGACGGGTTCGATCGTCCAGCGATACCGGCCGGCCGACGTGCTGCGTGACGACCTGCTCGATCCGCTCGCGTTGCAATTGCTCGGGCGGGATCGCCAGCCGCGTCAGGCCGAGTTCTTGCCGAATCGGCTGGCGTTGCATCGCTACCTGCGGCGTCGCTGCCACGGGCCGCGGGGCGGCCGAATACCGTGGCGGCAGCGCCTGCGCGCCCGGAGGCAGTGGCCCGCAGGCCCCGTAGCCCGGATAGGCTTCCGGAATGGGCAAGTAGATGGCCCCCGTGCAGAAGTCCACGACGAAGGCCACGACGCCCGGCACAAAGAACAGGAGCAAGCCGAGGCCGTCGAGGGCCGCGATCTTCCAGTCGATCTGGTCGCTATGCGGCTGACCGCAGCGTTCGGAGTGGATGAAGGTCCCGCAGCCGGTTGCGGAGCAAGCGGTGGCACCGGTGGCAATCACGAAACCCCGTCCGAGGACATAAGACACGAATTGGCGGCGCTGCATCATTCACCCGGCCCTGGGGGGTTGAATTGGGGGCCACCGTCTACCCGGATCGCGCGCGTGGATCAAGAGAACTTTTCAACAGCGAGAAGCTGTCGCGTGAAACCCGACTCTTTCGCTTGAGCCGACAGCATCGCCTCCCGGCGGTGCGCTGCGCGACCGCCGACTAATCGCTTGCGAGCCTCCAGCTTTGCAGTGTCGTCGCGTTAGCTACCCGGTGGCAAGCTCTTCGCGTTGTCAGCCCTCACCTTGTCACTTGTCACCTAATCCCCAGTATCCGCCTAGCGAGTGATCGAACTGCGCCTCGCCGCCGCGCACCGTTTCGTCGAAGTGCCCGTCGCGGTAGACCTCGCGGCCCAGCACCCAGGTGCGCAGCGGCCAGCCGGTGAGCGTCACGCCGTGCCAGGGGCTCCAGCGGCACTTGGTCTCTTGCTCTTCGTCGCGGATGGTGCGGGAGAGATCGAGATCGACCAGCACCAGGTCGGCGTCGTAGCCTGCGGCGATGCGTCCTTTGCCGACGATGTCCCACACGCGGGCCGGGGCGCCGGACATCCACTCCACCACGTCGGTCAACGCCACCCGCCCGCGGTTCACCTCGTTGAGCATCAAGGCCAACGAATTCTCCACCGCCGGCAGGCCGGAGGGGGACTGCGGATAGGGCCGGCCCTTCTCCTCCAGCGTGTGCGGCGCGTGGTCGGTGGCGATCACCTGGATGTCCCCCATTTCCAGCGCCTGCCAAAGCCGGGCGTTGTCTGCGGCCGTCTTGAGCGAAGGGTTCATTTGCACCCGCGTGCCCAGCCGCGCGTAGTCGTCGATATTGAAGAAGAGATGGTGCGGGCAGACCTCGGCGGTGATCAGAGGAGCCCCCCGGCCGCGAGCACCCCGGCTGCTGGGAGCAGCCGGGGTGCTGACGGCCTCCGGCTCCTCGGGCTCGGCGGCTCTCAGTTCGCCCAAGAGCTCCGCCTCGGCTCCCGTCGAAACGTGCAGCACGTGAAACCGATGGCGATGGCGGAGGGCCAGGTCGATCGCCCTCCGCGTGGCGACGACTGCCGCTTCGACGTCACGGATGCGCGAGTGGTCAGCCACGTCGGTGATCGGACCGATCCGCTCGCGGTTGCGGCGGATCGTCGTTTCGTCCTCGCAATGGGCCGTGATCGGCAGCGTCGTCTCGGCGAAGATCCGCTCCAGCGCGTCCTGATCGTCCACCAGCAAGTCGCCCGTGCTGGAGCCGATGAAGATCTTGATGCCCGGCGTGCGGTGGGCTTGCCGCAGCTCATCGACGTTGTGCGGCGTGGCGCCGATGTAGAAGCCGTAGTTCACCAGGCACTTGCCAGCGGCCAGGGCCAGCTTCTCTTCCAGCCGGGCCTGAGTCGTCGTGGCCGGGACCGTGTTGGGCATCTCCAGAAACGTGGTCACGCCCCCTTTGGCGCAGGCTCGCGTGGCGGTGCGCAAGTCCTCCTTGTGGGTCAGACCCG
>JBGQHD010000820.1:0-3119 GCA_041497795.1 Planctomycetia bacterium | reverse complement strand
GCAAAGCCAACGAACGCCCCTTCCAGCGGCCTGCCTACCGTATCCACCACGCGGCCCATCACCTTTGCCTTGCGACGCAGCTCGAAGCGCGCGGTCTGACCGCCCCGGGTAGTGGACCAACCGGATGCGGAGAAGTGCTCAAACGAGACGAGCCCGGGGTGCCCCACGGAGACGCTGACACGGTCGGCCTCCGGCAGACGAACGGTCCACTTCCCGTGGCTGTCTACCGTACCCGACAGATGAATGCTCGGCGGATGCACGGACACGCTGACCTTGGAACCCTTGGCCGGCTCGCCCGTGGCGGCCACGACCGCTTCGACCGTGAGCAAGGCGCCGGGTTCCAGAACGACCCTGATCGGCTCCCCCTTGTCGGTCGGCACGTCCTCGAGCTGCCGAACCGCAAACTCAGGGTGTTTGAGCAGCAGTTGGCATTGCACGCCGCCCGGCAGGCCGCTGATCAGCATCTCGCCCTTGCGGTCGCTGCGCGGCAGGGCAAGACGTTCGCGGCGGAGCACCTCCAGCGGGAACCATAGCTTCTGCCCAGCGGGCTTCGTCCAGTACAGCGTCTCCAGCTCGACGTCCGGCACCGGATTGCCGGCCGAGTCCAGAATGCGGAGGACCAGCTCCCGCGGCCGGGTGACCGTCAGCCGCAAGCCGCCCTCGACGTGGCCCGGCCGCGGCCCGTAGTGGGTCGTGCCCAGGCTGTGGCGTTCGGTCACCACGGCAAGCGTTGCGGTATCGGGTTCGACACCGGCAAACGAGAACCGGCCCTCCGCATCGGCTGCGACATTGCGGAACCGTTGCGTTTCGTCGATGTACTGTACGAGCCAAACCGAGGCCTTGGGCACCGGCCGGCCTTGTTCATCCACGACGGTGCCGGCGAGCGAGGCCTTGTTTGTCGGCGGCGTTGCTGCCGGCGCCCCCGCGGGAGGCTTTTCCGCGGGTTTAGGCTTTGGCGTCGTCTCGCCGGCCGCAACGACGGCTCGCGTGAGATCCCAGATGAGCGTGCTGCCGTCCCCCATCCCTGAAGCCAGCCTTTTCCCGTCCGCGGCGAATCCTAAGGCTGTCACGCGGGTATCGAGCGGCGGCGATCTCCATGTCTCTCGTCCCGTTTGGACATCCCAGACGAAGATCGTCCTGCTGCCGGCGGCCACGCGACGGCCATCGGCCGAAAATGCCGCCGCAAGAAACTCCGTGGGCATGTCGAACGCATGTCGCTGCTTGCCGGTAGTGGCATCAAACACGCGCAGCTTGTAATCCACCGCCAGGTGGCGCGGCCAGTCGATCTTGTCCGTGTACGTAGGCACGGCGACCGACTTCGCGTCGTTGGAAACCACAAAAGTGTACCGAATGAACCGGTCTGGGATTGTCAGTCGCACGCGCTCTTGGCCCGTCGCGAGATCGGCGACGGCGAGAGTACGTTCCGCGCGCTGCACGACCGTTTCGCCATCACCCCCGAGGGCCACGCTCTCCTGGTCGATGAGCCCCGTCGCGCGGGAGACTATCGTCTTGCCCGTTTCGACATCGAAGAGGCTGATGTGAGTGGGCGCAGTTTCATCATAGCCTGCGCTGCAGCATATCAGCCGTTTGCCGTCGTCGGTTAATGCCATGCTGAGGACCTGTTCGTCGCCGGGGAGCTGAAACTGCCGCAGTTCCTTCCCCGTTCCCGCATCCCACTGTCGAAGCGCCGCGTCCGCGCCACCCGAGATGACGCCGGTTCCGTCGGGGAGGAACAGAGCATTTCGCAAACTAGGCAGGCGCCCTGCCTGGACGACGTGCTTGAATTGCCGTAGGGGCTTGCCGGACGCCGCCTCCCATGAGCGGGCAATCGATTCCTCGTCGGACGTGGTGACGACCATGGTTCCGTCTCGCGAGAAGCTTGCCGAGAACACTGCGCCAGAGTGGCCCTCGCGCTCGTGCAAACGCTTCGCAGTCGTCAGGTCCCATAGCTCGATCGCGTTTCCCACCGCGATTGCGGCCGTGCCGCCGTCGGGGGATACTTCCTTGATTTGCCCACCGACAGGCCACGAGCGGCTCATCTTTCCTTTGCGCAAATCCCAAAGCTCGAGTTTCCCGTCGAAGGTCGTCGTGACGAGCGCCGTACCGTCAGCCGTCACCGTCAGCGCCGCGACGTTTTTGCCAAGTTGGCGCGTCCGCTTATGCGACAAGATGTCGTAGACATCCAAGAAACCGCCGCCGCGTTTCGACTGGCCATTGACGATCACGGAACTACCGTCCGGGGTCGGAACGCCGTGAACGAACGTCCAAGCCGGGTCCGCGATTGCTCCCTTGTCCTCTCCCGTCGTCAGATCGGACAGTTGGATGGCGCCGTCGCCATAGCCGCTGGAAATAACCGTTCGACTGTCCGTAGCCACTGCAAGATGCGAAAGCCGCTTGTGCCAATGCATGCGGCGCAATTCCTTGCCACTGGCGATGTCCCAAACGCGGATTGAGCTGTCGTGCTCGTCTGCTCCGGTGACCAGCGTGGTGCGGTCTGGAGTAAACGTGACGTGCCTCACGAAGCCGGACTTCAGGAGACGGATCGGCTTAGCCGTGGTCAAATCCCACAGATGCACCCCTTCAGCGCCACTCACGGCAAGCATCGCGCCATCTGCGGAGAGGGCCAATGTGCTCATCGTCGCTCCACGTTCGCCGAGCGTGCCGACTAGCTCTCCCGTCGGCACGTCCCAGATGCGCACCTGCTCGTCGCCGGTCGTGTAGAGTGTCCGCCCGTCGGGCGAAAAGACAGCGGCAGGGCGGTAGCTGCCATGGCGCAAGCGGAACGTCCCCAAGCGGGCGATCGCTCCAGGGGGAAGCGGGTCACCGTACTGATCCTTACGCACGGCTGCTGGAGTTGCGACAGGCTTCGCTTCCGGTTTCTGCTGCTCCACTTCGCCGGGCTTGCCCGCCGGCTCAGTTCGCTTGGTTTGCGCATCGGTCAATCCGACGAGCACCAGCGCGACCAGCGCCGCCGCGCCGGCGGCGAGGCTTCCCCACGTGCTTTTGCGATAGCCGGCGATCATGCGGATTCTCCTTTCCAGGAACGACCGCGGGCGGCGGCTGAACATGCCGACCAGGCCGGGCAGCGGCGACGGGGTGATCAGCGTTTCGACCGTCTT
>JBGQHD010000819.1:0-3124 GCA_041497795.1 Planctomycetia bacterium | reverse complement strand
GTCCGGCGGCTCCAACGCGACGAGCGGCGCCACGAGTGGCGCTACGAGTGGCGCTACAGGTGGCGCTACGGGCGGCTCCACGAGCGGCTCCACCGGCGGTTCGTCGACCAGCTCTTCCTCCTCGACGTTCTCTCCCGACACGATCCCCGGCGTGCGCGGCTCGGTCGATCTGCTCAAAGTCGACATCAGCCGCTTCCCCCGCCGCGACCAACTGCTCGCCGCCGAACAGGGCGTCAGCACCACCGGACGCGCCAGCGACGTGAAGACGGTGGTTTATTTCGTCGATGACCCCAGCACGACGGCCGACGGCGTGGTGGGCCTGAAGCGCTACGAAACCTCGCGGGCCGAGTCGCTGATGTCGATGGAGGAAGGGTCGGACGAGCAGTTGGTTCGCAATAACGCCAAGCTGCTGGCCGACGAAGTGGTCCGCGTCCGCTTCGAGTACAGCGACGGCCAGCAGTGGCTCGAGAGTTGGCCCCCCGCGGAGCCGCAGAACGAGACCGAGGCCGCCCTGCTGCCGCTGGCGGTGCATGTGATCTTGTACCTCAAGCCGCCGGGCTTCGATACGGATTACGCCGGTCAGGCTTGGGCCGGGATCGACATGAGCGGCTTCCCGCAGCGGCGGCTGGTCGTGCCGTTGCCCGCCGCCGAGCTGTCGGGCTCCGGCAGCTCGTCGAGCCAGAAATCCAGCTCGTCCGACTCGAACAACAGCAATTCGACCGACAGCAATTCCAGTGGCAATTCGAGCAATAGCTCCAGCAACGGTTCGACCGGCGGTGGGTCCACCGGCGGTGGTTCGACTGGCGGTGGCTCGAACAGCGGCGGCTCCAATAGCGGCTCGAACAAGGCGTCCGGGGCAAGCAGCTCGGGCGCTGGCTCCGGCGGCTCGAAGGGGAAGAAGTAACATGGTTCCCGCCAGCGACCTCCACACGCTGCCTGTCTCAAGGGCCGCGGCCCGCCGTGGCCTGGTGCTGATCGTGGTGCTGGTCGTGCTGGCCCTCTTGGCGCTGGCCGCCACGACGTTCAGCGAGCTGATGCTGGCCGAGAACCAGTCGGCCCAGTACAGCGGCCGCCGGCTGCAAGCCAGGGCTTTCGCCGAATCGGGCATCGAGATGAGCATTTGGTTTCTGGCCCAAATCGACGAGACCCAGCAGCAGGACGGCGGGCACTACGACAACGCGGACTACTTCAGGAATCGCCTGGTGGCCGACGTGGCCGACGGCCTCGACCCCGGCCGTTTTACGATCAGCGCCCCGGCGTTCGATGTGGATGGCGGCCGGCAGAGCGACCGCTACGGCCTGCAAGACGAGTCGGCCAAGATCAACCTCAACGCCGTTCTGGCGGCCGACGAGATGCAGGAAAACGGCGGGCGGCAGCTCCTGGTGAAGGCCCTGGGGCACCTCGGCATGACCGACGCGCTGGCCGACAAGATTCTCGACTTCATCGACAAGGACGACACGCCGCGGGAGTTCGGCGCCGAGGCCGATGCCTACGCCTCGCTGGGCATCAAGCCCAAGAACGGCCCGTTGGAATCGCTGGAGGAGCTGGTGCTGGTGGACGGCGTCGATTGGCGGCTGGTCTTCGGCCGCGATCTCAACCGCAACGGCCGCATCGACGACGACGAGGCGCAGCTCGAAGGATCCTTCTACGACGACCAAGGGGAGCAAGCCCAGCGCGGCTGGTCGGCGTTCCTTACTATCTACAGCGCGGAGAAGAACCTTAACCCCGAGGGCCAGCCCAAGATTGACCTGAACGGCAACGACCTCGAAGCCCTCTACAACCAACTGACCGCCGTGTTCGACGCCAAATGGGCCACGTACATCATCGCCTACCGGCAAAACGGCGCGGCCACCAATGCGCCCGGCGGTAGTGCGCAGAGCGGTAGTGCGCCCAGCGGGCAGAAGCAATCCCCGCAGGGGGGCGGCAGCGCCGCCGGGCCTGGAGGGGCCGCCGCGGCCACCAGTGCGCCCAGCGGGCAGAAGCAATCCCGCACCGGCGGGCTGGATTTCGACCAGCCTGGCCGCGCCCGGCTGACCACCGTGCTGGACCTGGTGGGCGTGGAAGTCGTGTCCACGACCTTCAAGGGCGAAATGAACTCGGTGTGGCTGGAGTCGCCGTTCCCTGATCCGACTAAGGACACCAGCGGCGCCGCCGCGCTGGCCAAGCTGCTGGATTACGCGGCCGTCAACGTCGCCCCGGTGATCGGCGGCCGCATCAATGTCAACGAGGCGCCGAAGGTGATCCTCGAGGCGCTGCCGGGCATTGCCGAGGAGAAGCGGGAGACCATCGTGGGCCAGATCCTGCAGAATCGCGATCCCAAGATGATCGACCCGGCCTTCCGGCACGAGACGTGGCTCATGGACCGGAAGATCGTGACCTTGGACGAGATGAAGCAGCTCCTGCCGTTCGTGTGCGGCCACGGCGACATCTATCGGGCCGACGTGCTGGGCTACTTCGACGCCGACGATTCCGGCCGGCTCGCCGGGCCCTCCGTGCGGCTGGAAGTGGTGATTGATGCTACCCGGCCGAAGCCCCGGCTATTATTCTGGAGAGACATCAGCCACCTGGGCACCAAGGCGGCGCTGGAAGCCGCCGTGGGAAACCAGTGAGCTCAACCAAATGCGGAATTCGGAATGCGGAATTGGATGACGTATCATGCGTTCCGGTAATCACGCCGAGTCCGTTCGCCCCACGTGTTTGTCTAACTGTTTCAAATTCCGAATTCCGCATTCCGCATTCAACCATGTCCCGCCTCCTTGCCGTCGAATGGGATAGCCGCGAAGCCCGCGTGGTGGCGGCCAATCTGCGCCCCGGCGACCTGCGGGTCGAGCAGATGTTTTGCGTGCCGCTGCCGGGCGGTGACGACGCGTCGGCCGCGGGGGCCGCGTTGGCGGCGGCGCTGTCGGAGCGGAAGCTGGCCAAGTCGCCCGCGCTGATCGCCTTGGCCCGCTCGCAGGTCGAGCTGAAGCCGCTGACGCTGCCGCCGGCGCCGGACGACGAGCTGGCGTCCATGGCGCGGCTGCAGGCGGTGCGCGAGTTTACCTCGTTGGGCGACGACTGGCCGCTGGACTTTTTGCCGCTTTCGGACGATCCGGCCGCGCAGCGCGAGGTGCTGGCCGCCGCG
>JBGQHD010000818.1:0-3126 GCA_041497795.1 Planctomycetia bacterium | reverse complement strand
TTACCTTGTCGTTGTCTTTCGGCCCGGTCAGGTCGGCGCGGGCCAGGCCGATGACCACCCCGGCCACGACCACCGTTGCCAACAACGAGAAAACGAACCAGCGCGACCGCATGAAGGCACAGCAGGACATTGACGTTCCTCGTTCTTGCGGGAGAAGGAGCCGAAAAGGCTGCCGGACACAGTCTGCCCCGAATCGTATTGCTTGCCACAATCAGGGGCAAGGGCAAAGGGTGCACAACCTGCACAAGCTGCACTGCCGGCGGTGATAGCGTGCTGGACACTCTTCTGCGGTAGCCGAAGTCGCCAGACTTCGGACAGGCTGCACTCTGTCGGAGCTGAACTCTGGCGAGTTCAGCTACGACATCCTCCTGTCTATCTTTACGTAACGTGGCCTACGAAGGATCGGGCACCCCCGAGCCACGGCCTACGATCCGGCCCAGGGCGTCGTCGCAACGAGGCGCGATCCAGCCAGCGAGAATCGCCGCCAGCACGGCCGCGATGAAGCCGGTGAACACGTCCATCGTGTAATGTGCCCGGAGCACCAAGACCACCGCCATCAGGAAGACCGTCGCGATGCCGATCACCCACTGGGCAACCCAAGCCGCCGTGCCTGGCAACCAGCCGCGGACGAAGCGGCCCAGCTCGATGGCCCCGAACACGGCAATCGCCGTGTGGCCGGAGAAGAAAAAGTCGTTCTCCACGAGATACGTCACCAGCAGCGACGGAAAGCCCGGGTAGTCCCAAATGATGCCCGGCGGCGGCGGCAGGGCGCACAGCGTCTGTGTGATCTGCCGCAAGCCGAACAACAACAGCAGGCCGACAAACGGACGCATGCTCGAGCCGAACACCGACCAACCGAGCAGGAAAACGCCCAGCACGTCGATCATGGCCGAGCTGATCACGAGCAGCGCGTGGGCTGACGGGCGGTGCTCGTTGAGATAGACGTTCAGGGGCCGCGAGAGTTCCAGCAAAGCATCGCCCTGGACGAGCACGGCGCCGGCCACCACGAGCTGATCGTCCTCGGCAGGCTTCGCTCTGGCGCCTAGCAGTCCTTGCGTCCAGTGCCAGGCCACCAGCCCGAGAATGACGAACACCGCGCGCACGGCGCACACTTTGAGCCGAGAAGGCGCGGACGAGATGAGTGGGGAGTCGCTCGACATCTGGGTAAAGTATCCCCGTCGGCGGCCGGTGCCAAGACGACTGGTCACGTGGACGAGTCTCTGCGGGACTCGTATTCGCGTCTCGGGAGAGACGCGGCCACGTGCAAGCAAGAAGCCCGGCTTCTCGAAGAAGCCGGGCTTCTGGGATTTTGCATTTCGGGTAGCCGAAGTCACCAGACTTCGGGCGACCTGAACTCTGGTGAGTTCAGCTACACCAGCAGCCCTGGCACCATCTCGCCCTTCACCAGCTCGCGCGGCTGATTGAGGTGGTTGTAGACGATGGTGTCCGGCTTGATGCCGACGCTGTGGTAGATCGTGGCCAAGAGCTCGGTCGGGTGGACCGGGCTTTCCAGCGGGCTGCTGGCGGTCTTGTCGCTCTTGCCGTGCACGTAGCCGCGCTTCGTGCCGGCGCCGGCCACGCAGGCCGTGTAGCAATAGGGCCAGTGGTCGCGGCCGTCGGAGCTGTTGGTGTTGCCCGACGTGCTCACGCCGCGCTTCGGGCTGCGGCCGAACTCGCCCACGGCCACCACCAGCGTGCTATCCAGCAGGCCGCGGTCGTACAGGTCGCTGACAAGCGCCGAGAGGCCGGCGTCGAGCATTGGGGCCGACATCTCCCGCATCCGCTTGCTCAGATCGACGTGCACGTCCCACGAGTGCAGGTCGGAGTTGGCCACCTTCGGCCAGTTGACCTCGACCACCCGCGTGCCCGCCTCGACCAGCCGCCGGGCCAGCAGGCAGCACTGGCCGAACGTGTTGCGGCCGTAGCGGTCGCGCATGGCATCGTTCTCCTTCGACAGGTCGAAGGCGTCGCGGGCCTTGCCCGACAGCACCAGGCTCAGGGCCTGGCCGTAATACTTATTGAGGTCGTAGTCCTTCGTGGCCTTATCGACGGCGGGCATGCCCTCGTTGAGCATGTCGCGGAGCCGCGCCCGGCGGCTGAGCCGCTTGTTGGAAATCTCGGCCCGCAGCCGCAGGTCATCGACGTTGACCTTGTCCATCTTGCTTTGATCGGTGTCGTCCCCCGGCGGGAAGAGATAATACGGGTCGAAAGCCCGGCCCAAGAAGCCCGCCGTGCCCGCCTTGTTCACCACGCCGCTCTCTTGCAGCGGACGGGGCATCATCACGAACGGCAGCATCGGCTCTTGCGGCGGGCGGAACTTGATGATGTTGCTGCCAAAGTTGGGGAAGTCGCTCGGCGAGGGAGGCTCCAACTGCCCGCTGGGGCTGACCTTGTCGGCCGTGTAGCCCGTCAGCATCTGGTAGATGGCCGCCGTATGGTTGAACAGCCCGACCGGCGTGTAGCTCATCGAGCGGATCATCGTCACCTTGTCGGTGACCCCCGCCAGCTTGGGCATCAACTCGGTGAATTGCAGGCCGGCCGTCTTGGTCGCGATCGGCTTGAACGTGCTCTTGACGTTGTCCGGCACGTCGGGCTTGGGGTCCCAGAGGTCCAGATGGCTCGGCCCGCCTTGCAGGTAGAGCAGGATCACGCTCTTGGCCCGCCCGAAACCCACGCCGCCGATGGCCGACTCCTTGGCCCGCGATTCGCTCTCGAGAATCTGGCTCAGGGACAGCCCGAGCATGGCCGAGCCGCCGACGCGCAACATCTCCCGGCGAGTCACTCCATCGCAGGTGTCTTTGCTCACGGGACCGGGAATGACGAGCATGGCGATTCCTCGTGTAGGTGGCGGGGAGTCAAGGGGGGACGACGGGGCGCGCCCGACCGCGTCACGCCTGGCCGGCCAACGCAAAGGGCGCAGCGACCGTCGCTGCAAGTGCCAGCAGTATAGCGGCGGGGTTTCCGCGGTGTCAAACTCTCAAAGCACAAGAAGCCGCTGACGCCAATGAAGCCAAGCTTCTTCGCGGCCAGGCCGATCTGCGACACGCTTCCCTGGCACGTGCTCGGTCGGGCCAAGCCCCGCAGCAGACTTCGCACGAACTGGTGTGGAGTGGTATGCTTGAACGC
>JBGQHD010000817.1:0-3126 GCA_041497795.1 Planctomycetia bacterium | reverse complement strand
GAGGAAGACGAGAAGATGCTGCTGCGGATCGGCGAGCACTTCGGCCTGCGTGGCCCGGAGATCGACAAGCTGAACCTGGCGGCGCTCGACAAAGAGCGCGAGAAGGCCGTCAAGGACGCGCTGGCCGACCTCAAGAAGATGACCATGACCGTGATCGACGGCGACTTTCCCCGCGAGGTCGTGGGTGCCCAGAACCTGATCTTCGGCGAATACCGCATGCCCGCCCGGCGGAACTCCAGCGACTTCTACGATGCCAAGGATAAAAAGCCGGCCGGCAAGCGCGAGGGGACACTGAAGCTCGGCGCACTGGATCCGCCGGCCAGCCGTGGCGGCGCGTTCCGCCTGGGGTTCATCACGCTGGGCGCCGTCGTCGGTGTCGGATTGCTGTTTCTGGGGCTGACGCGCCGGCGGGCGGCATGATCGACCTGACGAACAAAGTGGCGGTCATCACCGGGGCCGCCTCCGGCATCGGGGCGGAGACCGTGCGGCTGTTCCTCGAAGCGGGGGCGATGGTCGTGGCGGTCGATCGGCAGACGCCGCCCGTGGCAGCCGCGCTGCAGCAGCGCTACTCCAGCCAGCTCCGCGGCGTGCAGGGCGACGTCGCCGAGGAAGCAACCGCCGCGGCCTTTGTCCGCGAGGCGGTCGGCGCCTTTGGCCGCATCGACGTCCTGGTCAACAACGCGGGGATCGCCGTCATCAAGCCCCTCCACGAGCACACGCCCGAGGAGTGGGACCGGGTGATGAACATCAACGTGAAGAGCATCTACTGGGCGGCGCGGCACGTGATCCCCCTCATGAAGCGGCAAGGGGGCGGGGTGATCCTGAACACCGGCTCGATCTCCTCGGTGGTCGGCATGCTCGGCCAGGGCGCGTATGCGCCCTCCAAGGGGGCCGTGGTGCAGATGACGCGGCAGATGGCCGTGGAATACGCCGCCGACCACATTCGCGTGAACGCCGTTTGCCCTGGCACCGTGGATACGCCGCTGGTCCGCAAGGCGGCAGTGGATTCCGGCGACGCGGCGGCGTTCATGAAGCGCTTAGGCGACGGTCATCCCATCGGCCGCATCGCGGAGCCGGTCGAGATCGCCCAGTTCTTTCGCTTCCTGGCGTCCGATGACGCGCGCTTCATCACCGGCGCGGTGCTGATGATCGACGGCGGCTACACGGCCCAGTGACGCCACAGCGAGCGTGCGTCGTGCTGCGCGATCAGCCGAGTTGCTCTTCGCGTCGGCGCAGCGCGGCGTGGGTCGCGGCGGCGTCGGGCGCGGCGCGCAGCTCGGCCAGAAAATCCGCGTCGTTGATCAGCCGGCTGAGCCGGGCCAGCACGCGCAGGTGGCCCCGGTCCTCGACCGAGAGGATGAGGAAGAACAAGTCGGTCAGCGTCCCCCGGCCGCCGCCAAAGGGGATACCGGTCACCGTGCGGCCCAGCGCCAGGAACGCCTGGCCGAGGATGTTGGCCATCGGCCGCCGCGGGTGCAGCAGGGCCACGCCGGTCTCCAGCGTCGTGGGGTGCATTTCCTCGCGGGCCCTGACCGCCTCGGCGATCTTGGCCGGGTCCCAAAGCCAGCCGGTGCGGGCGGCGACGTCCACGATTTCGTTGATCACCGAGTTGCGCGTCCGCGCCTGAAGCGGCACGGCGATGGCCTCCACCGGCAGCAGCTCCGCAATCCGCGGCACTTCTTCGTCGGAGGGCGACGCGCGATCCAGCACCCCCTCGACCTTGACCAGTTCCTCTTCACCCGACAGGCCGATGCGGTCCTCCATCCAGTGGTGAATCTCGGCCGGCGAAAACCGCCACTGCCCGCCGACCTTGCGGCCCGGCAGCTTTCCCCGGTCGGCCAGGCGCGCCACCTGCGCCGGCGCCAGGTGCAGAAAGGCGGCCAAGCCGTCGATGTCGAGGTCTTCGTCCAACATCGGAATTCGCTCGCAGGGTCGCGTTGACGCAGGGTTAGCGGGGCGGTTCGTAGCGGTCGTAGAGCGCGAACAGGACCTCCCGCACGTTCCCGTGGAACACGTCGATCAGGTGCGACAGCTCGTCGTCGCTCGGCGGCGGCACGTCAGGGGGAAGAAGTTGCTCGACCACCTTGCGGGCAGTAGCCGTGCTGGGACGAGCGTGATAAAGCGTTGGCAGCCCGGTCGGCGCGTGGGCCGTCACGACGAGGCCGATTCCGTGGCGGCGGCAGAACCGCTTCAGCCGCCATCGGGCCCATGCGCCAAGCTGCTCGTAGCCGTCGATGGCCACGCAGCGCGCCTGAGCGATCATCGCTTGCCAATCGCGGGGAAGGCGGCGCTGGCGGTCGTTGAGCGAAAAGAGCGTGACGTGCTGGCCGGCGTCGCGCGCGGCTTGAAGCAATTGCACGAGCAGCGTCGTCTTGCCGCTGCCATGCGGGCCGACGATCTCGCCCCGCCAGGCGTTGGCGCGCAGCTTGGCGAGGATGCCCTCCACCGTCTCGGAATCCTCGTCGCCGAAGAAGAACGGCAGCGAGCCAGGCCGGACGTGGCGCGTGGCGAACGGATTGGCGGGCGAGCTCTCCACGGCGGATTCCGGCGGCTGATCGGCTTGCAGAAACGCAGCGGCGCAATGACGGTTATCCCCAGATGGGCTTGGTTGTTGCGACCGCGCACGTCTGGTAGCATACCGCCGCGAATCAACGAATGTCGATGCGTTGCGTCTCGTTGCGTCTCGTTGCCTGAGTATCGCGGCCAGATCGGCCTGGCCGAGGTCCCAGACGGCCTGCACGCCCCTGGGCAAGGCAGCGGCCGACTCGTCCGCAACGACTCCAGGCT
The DNA here is from genome assembly GCA_041497795.1 of Planctomycetia bacterium. Classification (GTDB taxonomy): domain Bacteria; phylum Planctomycetota; class Planctomycetia; order Pirellulales; family S012-138; genus JBGQHD01. The sequence goes on along the minus strand of JBGQHD010000817.1, from coordinate 339 downwards.
GCGCCGACAGAAGCACGTACAGCGCGGCCGCCGACAAGATGCGTGAGATAACTTTCATGCTCGGCTCCCGTTGGCTGAATCTCCGGCCGACTCCAGTCGAAGCGTCGGCCAAGTGTAGCCCTCACGCTCCGCGTGAGGTCGTCACGCGGAGCGTGACGGCTACACTGCCGATGCACACACGCGCGCACGTGTGTCCTATGCCCTGGCGGCCGCGGTCAAATTCCAGGCTGCTTTTCCTTTGCTGGCCCGACGCGAGTACAATCTGGGCCTGCCGCGATCACAGGTCACCGCGCGAGGTCGCATCGCGAGGTCGCATCCCGAGGTCGCATCCCGAGGTCT
>JBGQHD010000816.1:0-3139 GCA_041497795.1 Planctomycetia bacterium | reverse complement strand
GGGAAGATGTCCTCCGACACCTTCCGCAGCGCCGGCGGCGTGGGGAACGAGATCAGCATGCCGAAGTCTTCGACCTTGCCCGAGAAGCCTGGCCGGATGACGAAGGTCTCGATGCCAGCTTGCCCATCTTTACCGTCCTTGAAGAACACGTACGTCTGCTCGTCGCCCACGCGGACGATCGACGTGTTGTCGGTCACGTAGATCGGCGGCACCATGCCGCAGGGGTCGGCGCAGGCCAGTTCGGCTGACGCAAGGACAACGAACAGTCCGATCAGAGCGGCGGCGGCAGAGTTCTCGTGGCGCATAAGGATCTCTCCACGGTGAGTCGTGGATTTGCCGACAGCTTAGACGTTTGGCGGATACGTTGGTTCCCCGCGAAGTTGCTGCTTGTCGCCAGACCTGCCGCAGTCATTTCTTCGCCGTGATCTCGTTCCATTCTTCCCACGACACGACACCCGCCTCCGGCCGCGGTTCGCCGGGCAGCGTCGCGATGAACTCCAGAGAATGGCCGTCCGGATCGCGGAAATAGATGGCAATGGCGGGCACCCAGCCAAAGACCATGGGCCGCTGGGTGCCGTCATTGAGGAAGTTGCGGCAAGGCAGCCCGCGCGCGGCCAAGTAGGCCACCGAGGAGTGCAGCACGTCCTCGACGGTCGAGCGGAAGGCGAAATGCTGGGGAGACACCTGATCGAGCGGCTTTTCCCACACTCCGAGCATCGCCTCTCCCCAGCCGCCGATCCAATAGAAGGCGACTCGCCGCTCCTCTTCCAGTCGCCCTAACTGCAACCCCAGCACCTCCCCGTAGAACCTCATGGACCGGTCCAGGTCGGCCACATGGATATGGGTCTCAAACAATCCGGTGATCATGACCCTTCTCCGTACTACTAGGCAAGGGGCTGGCCCTTGAAACCCCGCTCCGTTGCGCCTGGGCACATGCCGGAAAGCGCGTGCCGTTTTGTTGGCCACAAAGAGCACCAAGGCCACGAAGGAAGGCCTACCACGGATGCCACGAATGGACACGGATTCTTGACCTCGGCGCATTTTTATCTATCCGTGCTGATCCGTGTCATCCGTGGTCTTTTGAACTCGTTGGTTGTGGCTACGCCGCGCTGGGCGCTATCTGTCTGTCTTCGGCGAAGTGCCGCCTGCCGAGCTTGGCTTCTTGAGCTGCGCCAGTTCACAGGCCTTCTCCGCCGCGCGGTCGGACCCGACCGGTTGGTAGCGCAGGTTGAGCACGCCGTCCTTGATGCGGGCCAGCGTGTAGCCGGGCCGGAACTCGGGCAGGTTGTAGCCGGGGGCCTTTTGCTTCGTCAATCCGCGATCGTTGTTGTACAGCGCCGACGGGAAGACGATTTCTTGCACGCTCTTGCGGTCGTCCCAGCCGCGCAGGCCGACGTGGAAGTGCCCGTGCAGCAGGGCCAGCACGCGCTCGCCGCGCCGCTTGAGCAGGTCGTAGAGCTTCGTCTGGCCGTGCTCCGGCTTTACATAGCACGCAGGGTCAGGGTGCTTGTTGTCGTGCGCCGGAATGTGCATGCAGATCATGGCGTATTGCCCCTTCCGTTCGGCTTGGCCGAGCTGATCGGCGAGCCACTCGATCTGTCCGTCGGCCAGAAAGCCGTCGTGCGAGTCGCGGCGGGCGTTGCCCAGCAGCAGGAAGCGCAGCCACTGGTGCTCCACGGCCGTATCGATCGGCCGGCGGACGTGCTTCTCGAAGGCGGCCGGCTCGTCGTGGTTGCCGGGGATTTCATGCACGGTTTTGCCGACCCGCTTGCGGATGTCGAGGTACACGGGATACTGCGCCTCGCGTCCGCCATCGACCACGTCGCCCAGGTGCAGTACGAGGTCGCCCGGCGCCTTGGCGATCTCCCCGGCCGTCTTGGTCCACTGCTTGGCGGCCCCCTCCTCGTCGCGATAACCCAGGTGCGTGTCGCTGATCACGATGAAGGACAGCTCGTCGAGCTTGGCGGCCTCCGCCCGCAGATCGCGGGGGAAGAGCGGCAAACTGCAAACCCCGGCCCCCAGGGCCTGGACGAACGTGCGGCGCGAGACGGGATGGAGCATTGGGAGGTCCTTTCGAGTTGCAAGAGGGACCGATCACAGTCGCGGCGCCGCCGGCTTGTGCGGCGGTTGGAAGGCCTGGGCGCCCTGGACCTTGAGCTTGCGTTGGTAGACCCGGTCGCCGCAGGTGGCAAACAGCGTGCTGAACTTCTCGCCGCCCAAAGCCAGGTTCGAGACCTTGCCGTTGGGCGTCGGGATGATGCAGTTGACCCGGCCGGCCTGGTCGCAGACCTGGATGCCGATCCGCGTGGCCACGTACAGCCGGCCGTCACGGTCCACTCGCATGCCATCTGCCCCGCTGTCGTCGGCCGTGTCGGGCACGTGCAGATGATAGTAACGCTGCTTGTGGGCCAGCGAGCCGTCGGGCTGAACCTGATAGCTGTAGACCCAGTGGCTGCGGGTATCGGACACGTACAGCAGCGACTGGTCGGGCGAGAGCGTGATGCCGTTAGAGAACTTCAGCCCGGTATCGACCACCTTCTTTTCGCCGCGCGGGCTGATGTGCCAGACCTTGCTCGGCTCCTTGCCGTCCCAGCCGGGGTGGGTGACGTAGATGCCGCCGTCGTGCCGGACCACCAGGTCGTTGCCGCGAAAGCCGTCGGCCACGACGCGCGGCTTCTCCGGATGGGCCATGTCGTAGGCCAGGATTTCGCTGGTCTCGCCGGCCACGGCATAAAGCTGCCCGTCGGGTCCGAAGGCCTGGCCGTCGCCGCGGCGGGTGGCGCCGATTGCCAGGCTGACCTTGCCATCCAGGCCAATGCGGTAGGTCTTGCTGGCTGGCACGTCGTTGAAGAACACCTCGCCCTGGGCGTTGACCGCCGGACCCTCGGTGAACTTGTAGCCCTCGGCGACCAGCTTCCAATCCTCGCCCGGCAGCAGGATCTCCTGCAACTGCGGCGAGCCGGGGCCGGCTTTCACCGGCGCGGGCCAGTCTTTCCACAGCCAGCGCATGGCGTCGGGGAAGAGCTTGGTGGCGTGCTCGCCGTTGTGGCCACCCTGGCCCCACTCGTGATTGACCTCGTAGCCGGCGAACCGCAGCGACCGCTCCATCTCCTGGTTGGCCATCCACCAGTCGCCGCCG
>JBGQHD010000815.1:0-3139 GCA_041497795.1 Planctomycetia bacterium | reverse complement strand
CTTCGCGCGGCCCAACGAAAAACCGCCCAGCCTTGTCCACGTTGACCGTCACCAGCTTGGGCCGCACCGTCAACGGCACAGCCGCCGAGGCCGAGGGCAGCGTCACATCCAGCGAGCGCTCCTCTTCCTCAAATCTAGTCGCCACCAGGAAGAAAATGAGCAAGTTAAACACCATGTCGATCATGGGCGTAAAGTCAATGGCCCCGGAGCGCCCTTTCTTGATGTTTACGGCCATGACAAGTCTTCCGATTCGACGAGGTGGCACGGGATTCCAGCCCGTGACGGACGCCGCCTTTACTCCATCGCGTTCCCTGATTCCCGGTGCGCATGGCCAGGATGGCCATGCCACGCACGCCATCCTTAGTTGACGGCCGGGGCCGGTTAGTTTCTCGTCAGCGGCGGTTTTTCCTCCGGCCGCCGGCGGTCGAACACCGCAATATCAATGCCGCACGGCTGAATGCCGCACTACGAAATGCCGCATTACGAAATGCCCCGTTGTTCCTCCCGGTCGCCCGGCGACGGCGGCCACTTCCGCGGCGGCGGGGCCGACTTCGTGGCCGGCGGCGACGCCCTGCGGCCCTGCTGAGGCACCAGCGGCGTGCCCGGCAGCGGCGGCGCGGCCGAGGGGACGGCGGAGCGACGGATTTCGACGCGGTTTTCGAATTGCTCCAGCGCCGGCAGGATGCCCAACAGCAGCTCTTCGACTTCCATGAACAGCCGCTGGATTTTGCCCTCGAACCAGTGCGCCAGCGTGGCCGCGGGAATGGCCACGACCAGTCCGGCGAACGTGGTCACCAGGGCGATGTAAATCCCCTGGGCGAGGGATTCGGCCTTGTTGACCGCCGCGTCGCCCGTGGAGGTGACGAAGAAGGCCATGATCATGCCTTGGATCGTGCCCAGCAGGCCCAACAGCGGCGCCACGCTGGTGCACAGATTGATCGGCCGGACGTTGCCGTACAGCCGGTTGGCCTCGCGCTCGCTGGCTTCCTTGACCGCTTGCTCCACCTCGGAGTGCGGCCGGCTGGCCTTGAGCAGGGCCACCTTGATGACGATGGATGCCGCCGACGGGTAGGTATTGCAGAGCTTGTAGGCGGTCTTCAAGTCGTCTTCGTTGAGCTGCTCGTTGACGTTGAACACCTGCCCCAGCCCGCGGACGAGCGCCGAGGGCAAGACCTTGCCGCGCCGCAGCGCGAGCATTCGCTCGAAAGCGAAGATGAGCACGATGAGCGAACAGCCCGCGATGGGGATCATCAGCGGGCCGCCTTCGAACATCAGTGTCAGCCAGTTCAGCTCCTTCTTGGGGGCCGGGGGGCGACTGGCGGCAGGCTGGGCCGGCGTGGCCGTGGGCGGCGCGGCGTCCTGGGCGGCCAGGTTTTCGATCGCCTGCTTACTGGGGGGAGCGGGTTCTTCCTGAGCGGAAAGCTGAGCATTCAAGCACATGAAGATCGTTGAGATGGCCACGCCGATCACTCGCGATGATCTCGTGGTTTTGAACGCTCTCGACATGGCGAAGCTCTGTTGCTTGTTCCGGGAAAATCGCCGTGCGTACGACAGCGACGTGACGCGATCAAGAGCATGATACGCCATGTAGCCTCCAGCGGCGAGAGGTACCCGCTGTGGGATCGTCGCAAGCACTGCTGGCAACGCAAGTTGTGGCACGCAAGGCGATGTCGCTTATGATCGCAAGTTTGAGCCCGCGTCTGTCTACCTAACGGATTGCTGGCTAATGCTGCTGGCGGTCCGCTGCGCGATGCGCTTGACAAGATTCACGACATCCCGGGGCCTGGAGCTCACGGGCACCATGGCGCAAACGCCCAATTCGTAGCGGCCGTTTCTGCCGACAACCGCCACATCGAAACCGGCAGGGGCGGCCAGGATCGAGATCGCGTCCGCGGGACGAGAGCCGCTCTCGATGGAAAGGATCGGGGCAAAAACCGTGCTGCCGGCTAGTTGGACACTTTGGGAGCCACCGTCGTCGGTCGGTACAGAGACGCTGAGACAGCGGCCAGCATCCAACTCGTAAGGCAAGCACTCGGATTCCAGGGCCTCCATCAAACCCTCCAGCAACGTGCGCGAACTCCGCGCCGCTTCAACGTCGCGCTGCGAACGGTGCGTCGCGGGCCACAGAGCGCTGACGATCGACAGCACGCCGCCGATGCCCTGGCACGTCAGACCCGCAAGGACGACCGCCATCGGGAGAAGGGTGAGGACCCAGATCGCGAGCCAGAAATACGCGGACGCCCCGATGCCACCATCAATGAGAGAACCAGACATAGCGCCCCCCCAGCGCATGCGAGAACCGCGAGAACCCGACCGAATTCCGTCGTCAGCCACGCTCGGCTATGCCAAGTCAGAATCGCGTTGTCCGAAGAAGGACACGTCTACCGCCCAAAGAGCCGCAGGAGAAACCGAACAGACGAACGTCACGCGAGCAATTGTGCAATGATAGCGCTCCAACGCGTCGCGGGCAAGCGCTCGCACGCGAAAGGTAGTGATACGGCATCCACGCGCTGCCCGCGGGCACGTGGCGAAGTGGGAGCGGCAGTTCTGGACCGCCGATGGACACCTTATTGGCGTGTACCGACCTTCGCTCCGCCGACCATCCGCGGGAACGGAAAATAGGCGGGCTTCCCCTGAATCTGAGGCAGGGGAAACTCAGCAAAGCGGCCAAACTTGACGATTGCCCCCACGGCTATCCCGGTTCCCTTGGGGTTTCCCCACTCACTGACGACGATTCCGATGCCGTTGCCTTCATCGAGAACAAGAATGTTGCCCTCTGACAACGTCGCGTGGTGTTCCACGCGAATAGTCGGGCGAGCGTTTACAAACTCCTGGGCGTCCATGTCGTGACCTCCAATCGTGTGTTAGCCCGCGTCGGCAAGCCACTCACGGCTCCACCGAACAAGCTCGGCGGGGGCCATGTCACTTGCGCCAACAGTTCCCGAATCTCAACGCTCACTCCCCCAGCTTCTCCAGCCGCTTCTTGGCCAGCGGCACTTTGTCGCTCTTGGGGAACTTGTCAATCAGCTCCTTGTACCGCTCTTTCGCCTTGGGGACGTTGCCCAGTTGCTCCAGGCAGCGAGCCGCTTCGTACAGGCCGTTGGCTTGCCAGGTCTCGTAGCCGAAGCCTTGCCAGACG
>JBGQHD010000814.1:0-3140 GCA_041497795.1 Planctomycetia bacterium | reverse complement strand
CTCATCCAAGATCGCCAACTGCCGCTCCGACACCCTCACCTTGGCCGCATTCCCTGGCATGACGCTCCTCCTTGACCGAGCGGCGTAGCTCAGCAAAGAATCGCGTCCAGTGATAGATCAATTTCGGATTGCGGCACTAGCTTACCAGGAGTCCAGATCATGAGAGCGTGCATCAAGGCGGGGGTGAGCTTGGTGGGGGCCCTACTCCTGGTCGCGCCCGCTCGCGGCGAAGACTGGCCGATGTTCGGCCGCGACCAGTCCCGTAACGCGGTTAGCTCTGAAAAGGGTGCACCGCTCCGCTGGCAGATCGAGAGACGAGATGAGCAGGGCTTCCTCGTGCGGCCGTCCTGGAACGTAAAATGGGAGGCCGACCTCGGCTCGCAGGCTTTTGCCAGTCCGGTCGTGGCCGGCGGCCTGATCTGGATCGGCACCAACAACGCCCAGTCGCGCGATCCTCGGCTCAAGGATGTTGACGCCTCGGTCTTGATGTGTTTTCGCGAGCGCGACGGCAAGTTCCTCTGGCAGTATGCTTCGCCACGGCTGGGCAATCGCCATCAGGATTGGGAGCAAGCTGGCCTCAATTGCTCGCCGCTCGCGAACGGGGATCGTCTGTGGTTCACGACCAACCGCTGCGAGGTGGTCTGCTTGGACATCGGCCCCTTGCGGCAAGGCACCGGAGAACCCAAGCAGCTCTGGAAGCTGGACATGCGAAAAGACCTGGGCGTCTCCCCCCGCGGACAGGGAATGGGCCCTGGCTACACCTGTTCCATCGCTGCCCCCTACCAAGGCCGGATCTACGTCACGACCGCCAATGGCGTAGGTGAAGACTTCGTGACCGTGCCGGCGCCCCAGGCACCCAGCTTGCTGTGCCTCGACATGGATACCGGGAAGGTGCTCTGGTCGGACAATTCGCCGGGCAAGAACATCCTCTATGGGCAGTGGTCCAGCCCGTTGGTCGCCGAGGTCCGCGGGAAGTGCCAGGTCATCGCCGCGCAAGGTGATGGGTGGGTCCGTTCCTTTGAGCCGCTCAGCGGCAAGTTGATCTGGGAGTTCGATTGCAACCCCAAGGATTCCACGTGGGTACTGGGCGGCCGTGGCACGCGCAACGAGATCATCGGCACGCCCGTCCTCTACAGGGATCGCGTCTACCTTTGCGTGGGTCAGGATCTCGAACACGGCGAAGGACCGGGGCACCTGTGGTGCATCGACACGACCAAGCACGGCGACGTCAGCCCCGAGTTGGTTCTGGATGCCGCAGGCAAGGTCGTCCCGCACCGTCGCGTTCAGGCCGCCACGGAGAAGGACCGCGTGGTCCCCAACCCCAACTCCGCCGCGGTCTGGCACTACGGCAAGTATGACCAGAACGGCGACGGCAAAATCGACTTCGAGGAAGAGTTCCACCGCTCGACCGGCACGGTCGTAATCAAGGACGACCTCTTGTACTTGGCCGACTTCAGCGGCTTGTTCCATTGCGTGGACGCCAAGACCGGCAAGCCGCACTGGACCTACGACATGTTGGCGGCCTCGTGCGGCTCGGCGCTGGTGGTCGATGACAAGGTCTACATCGGCAACGAAGACGGCGCCGTAGCTGTGTTCGACCACTCGGCCGACAAAAACAAGGCCACGAGAAGGGTCGCCGACGAGTACAAGCCGATCGCAGAGATCAGCATGGGTACCTCAGTGTACAGCTCGCCTGTGTTCGCCAACGGAGTGCTCTATGTTGCCACCCGCTCGACGCTGTACGCGCTGAAACTCGGAGGTGGGGTGCGAAGAGTGACCGATCGGGCTCCCGGCCACTGGCCTCAGTGGCGCGGCGCGGACCGCACGAACGTTTCGGAGGAGACCGGTTTGCTCAAGGAGTGGCCCAAGGAGGGGCCGCCGCTGGCCTGGAAAGCCCAAGGCTTGGGGGAAGGAGTAGCCTCGGTCGCCGTCGCTGGCGGCCGCGTATACACGCTGGGCTACGTGGGTGAGAACGAGCACGTCACCGCCTTGGACGAAACCACCGGGAAGCAGGTTTGGACGGCTCGCATCGGCCCCGCGCTGAAAGACAATCCCGTCATGCGGTGGCTCAGTCAGCGCACACCGACGGTAGATGAAGATCGGCTGTACGCGGTCACGGCCGGCGGCGAACTGATTTGCCTTACGGCTCGAGACGGGCAGGAGCTTTGGAGAAAGAACTACGTCCAGGATTTCGAAGGAGCACGAGGAATTTGGGGATATTGCGATCGTCCGTTGGTCGATGGCGATCGGCTGATCTGCACTCCCGGCGGCGCCGCGGCCACGGTTGTGGCGCTGAACAAGAAGACTGGTGCCGTCATCTGGAAGGGGCTCGTGCCTGATGGCGACCGTGCCGACTACAGCACTACGGTCGTCGCCCAGGTAGGCAACGTGCGTCAATACGTCGTGTTCCTGCACGGCGCAGTGGCCGGATTCGCGGCGCGCGATGGGAAGTTGCTCTGGCGCTACGACAAAGTCGCAAACGCCACTGCCAACAACCATTCCCCCGTGGTTCGTGGCGACCAGGTCTTTTGCGGAAGCGGCTACGGTTCTGGGATCGCGCTCCTGAAGCTCGTCGCCGAAAAGGAGGGCACTCGAGCTGAAGAGGTCTACTTCCGCAAACAAAGCCTGCCACCATGGCACGACAGCATGCTGCTCGTCGGCGAGCACGTGTTCGCGGGCACGGGTTCGACGTTGGCATGCCTGGAGCTGAAAACCGGAAACCTCGTCTGGCAAGACCGCGGTACGCTGGGCGGCAGGCTCTCGGTGACCTGCGCCGACGGATACCTCTACCTGCGCTCCCAGGCGGGACAAGTCGCTTTGGTCGAGGCATCGCCTAAAGCCTATGTCCAGCGGGGATTCCTTCCCATCCCAGGGGCCGTGGCCAAGGGAGGCTCGACGGCGCCGGTGGTGACAGGTGGCCGCCTCTACCTCCGCGATGACGACCTGCTGTTCTGTTATGACGTCAAGGAGGGAGCGCTGGCGGCCACCGACGAAAGGCTGCCGTTGTTCGCGCCCGATCCGCGGCCGACCCGCCCGCGACTCAAGGAAGGGCAGCGTGGACATGATATCTTTGTCACCACGCCGCAAGACGTCGTGGACAAGATGCTGCAACTGGCCAAGGTCAAGCGCGGCGACACCGT
>JBGQHD010000813.1:0-3140 GCA_041497795.1 Planctomycetia bacterium | reverse complement strand
TTCCAGTTCTTGTGCGTCGCGTGCACGGCCAGCGTGAAGCTGGAGAACACCAAAGCCATGACCGTCAAGGCCACCACCAGAATCTTGCCGACGAGGTTCATCGGTCACCCCTTTATGGAACTCGAACTGGGCGCAGGCGCCGGAAAACCCGCTTCGCGGGCCACCGCCCGTAGGCTTCTAGAACGTAGTCGCAACGTACCTGTCTTGAAGAGGCCAGAATGGCATCGCGCCGACGTGTTTCGCTCAGTATAGCCAGTGGCGAAAAAGGCTGTCAACGAACCGCCCGGGCCGCGGGGAGAAACAGGGCCGATTCCCTTTGGCCGGATTTGCCGCCTGTAGCAGCCGTGCCGGCCACAAACCCGGCGGCGTTTTTCAGCCGGCATCCCGGCGGTTCATGCATCCTATACCGGGCCGAGACGCGAGGGAAGGCGCGGCCAGGAGGCAGGAGGCAGGGGTCAGGAGGCAGGAGGCAGGAGGCAGGAGGCAGGAGGCAGGGGTCAGGAGCCAGACAGTCCTGCTCGTGACCCCTGTTTCCTGACCCCTGATTCCTGACCCCTGGCTCCTGGCTCTTGCCCGTGGGGCGCGTTAGGCTCTGGCTGGATCGAGACCAGCTTCGCGGTCCTTCTCTTCTCACCGCTCTTGGACGGGCACCATGTTCACGCGACCCACTCGTGGCTGCTGGCTGATCTGCGCCTGCGCGGCGTGGCAGGTCGTCGCCGGCGGCGATGACCGGCCGAAGCGCGTGCCGCCCCGCTTCACGATCGGCAAGGAAACGACGTACTTCGTCGCCCCGCTGGACAAGGACGGCTACGTGGACTACGTGGCCGCGATCAACGAGCACTTCGGCCGCGGCGTCACGGCGAAGAACAACGCCAACGTGCTGTACTGGCGGGCGACGGGGCCTTTCTCCGACGGGATCGTGCCCCCGACGGAGCTCTTCAAGCTGCTGGGCATCGATCCGCCGCCGAAGGAAGGCGTGTACTTCATGAACCTCAGCGCGTTCCTGACCAAGGTGGTCAAGATCGACGCCGGCGATCCGCGGCTTACGATGATCCAAGACGCATACTATAAGCATGCGCAGGTCAAGCCGTGGCAGCAGGGCATGTTTCCCGACTTGGGCATCTGGCTGTCGGTCAACGCGGCGTCGCTGGAGACCCTGGTCGAAGGCACGAAGCGGCCCGCCTCGTTTTCGCCCCTCTTCCATCCGCGAGACGCCGACGTGCCGGAGACTCTCGCCGATACCATTCTCTACGGCGTCCAAGACCGCCGCGAGTTCGGCCGCACCTTGCTGGCCCGCGCCATGCTGCACCTGGGCGAAGGACGCCTGCACGCGGCCTGGGCGGATTTGCAAGCTTGTCACCGCCTGGCGCGTCACTCGGCGCGCGGTCCGTGGTTGATCGAGTCGCTGGTGGGCGTGGCGATCGACGGCGTGGCCTCGGCGGGCGACGTGACCTTTCTGAAGCACGCCGACATCACCGCGGCGCAGGCCGCGGGGTGCCTGGCCGACTTGCAGGCCCTGCCGCCGATGCCGCCGCTGGCTGAGAAGATCGAGGTGACCGAGAGGGCGCTGTTCCTCGATACGGTGCAGGCGATCGCCCGCCACGGGCGGCAGGGCTTGGACGTCTTGTTGCCGGCGCTAAGCGAGGATTCGCCGCCCGCCTGGCTGAAGACGCTCGACCTGACCGCAATCGACTGGGACGAGGCGCTCAAGACGGGCAACCGCTGGTTCGATCGCTATGCCGAGGCGCTGCGGATCGACGATTTCCAGAAGCGATCCAAAGCATTGGATGAGCTCGAGGGAAAAGTGCGCGAGCTGGGGACCGACGTGCGGGCTGCCATGCCCGTCGCGCCCCTGGCCGCCGATGCCCGGAAGACGGCCGGCCAACGCCTGGGCGGGTACATCTTCCGGCTGTCGCGGTCTTCCTTCCCTGCGGTTCTATGGGTCGAGCAGCGCGGCGTACAATTGGGTCACAATGTTCAGATCGCCTTTGCCCTGGCGGCGCATCGGGCCGCGACGGGCCGCTATCCGGCCAAGCTCTCGGAGTTGAGCCCCCGGTATATGAAGCAGGTGCCGCAGGACGCGTTCGCCGGCCGTCCGCTGATGTACTCCGCGGCCGACCAGGCCTACGTGCTGTACAGCGTAGGCCCCAACGGCAAAGACGACGGCGGCCGCGATTACCGCGATACGCCAGAGGGCGACGATCTCGTAGTGCGGATGCCGCGCGAGGAATAGTGCCTTACCGTCAGGAGGTAATCGATCGATGCCAACGAAATTGTTGTCCGTGCTGTTCGCGTTAGCCCTGGTCGGCTTCGCGCGTGCCGAGGAGGAGGGCAAGAGCGCTTTAGCGCGGGAGCCCAGCGGCTGGACCGATCTCTTACCCGCCAAGGACTTTGCCGGCTGGAAGCGCATCGCGCTGGCGCCCGACACGAAACTGGGCGAGAAGAATCCCTGGAAAGTCGAGAAGGGCCTGCTGCTGTGCGACGGCGTCGGCGTCAAGGAAATGCTGCTCCATGACAAGGAGCTGGAGGGCGGCATCCTGCACGTCGAGTGGCGGTTCCGCAAGCTCGCCGACGACGCGGAGAGAAAGGACTACAACAGCGGCGTCTACGTCCGCACGGGCGGCGACGGCAAGATTTGGCACCAGGTGCAGATCGCCCACCAGGACAAGCCGCCGCTCTTGGGCGACGTGTTCGGCGACACGCCGGTCAAGGGCAAGATCGAGCGGCTCGTGATCCGCGGCAAGGGTTCCGAGCGGGCTCACCCGCCCGGCGAGTGGAACACCTATGAGATCACCGCCAAGGAAAAGTCGATCGCCGTCTGGATCAACGGCGCCACGACGTGCACGTGGGACGAGTGCCCGCTCACCAAGGGCCACGTCGGCTTGCAGGCGGAGTTCTTTTTCATCGAGTTCCGCAACCTGAAGTACAAGTCCTTGCCTTAGAACAAGGAGAGACGAACTCCCGCTGGCTGCGCGCAAGCCAACCCCGGCTACCGCAGGTGCACCTCGCAGGTGCCGTACGCCAGCTCCGCCACGCTTTGGCCGTCGCGGTTTTGCAGGAGCATCTCGGTGGGGCCGACGTGGTAGGTCACGCGGACGACCACGAACGGCTCCTCGCGGGCGTGCGGCATGCGAATCAGC